>NZ_JBEOWY010000026.1:15674-43403 GCF_040296285.1 Kitasatospora sp. NPDC002227 | reverse complement strand
CCGGTGTTGCCGCTGTTGACCACGCACCACGGGGTCTCGTCCTCGCCGTGCGCCACGACCTCGGCCTCGGTCAGACCGGTGTTGCCGCTGTTGACGACACACCACGGGGTCTCGTCGCCGCTGTGCGCCACGACCTCGGCGTTGTCGGACTGGGTGGGCTCGGTGTTCTCAGCCATGGTGATCTCCGTTCGGGTTCGGTCCACACGCGGTGGCTCCGGCGGGCTCTCCCGCCGACACCGAGAAAGCTAGGAACGCCGGGTTCGAAGCCGGTACGGATCCGGTACGGGCCCGGCTCGCCGCAGGTCGGCCGGGGTGGCGCGGCCCCGCCCGCACCCGCCCGGCGCCCGCCGCACGCCCGCTGACCTGCGGATGTACCTCTCCCGAACCCTGGCCGTACCGCTCGCGTACCCCGGCCCGGTGGAGTGGGCGGCACACACACGCAAGGGAGGTGGGAGAGATGGAGCTGGCCGAACTGGTGGGGCTGCGACCGGTCCCCGGGGCCGGGCTGCTGGTCACCCTCACCCAGCGCTGCCCGCTCAGCTGCGCGCACTGCTCGACCGCCTCCACACTGCGCGGCGCCCAGCCCGGCGCCGCCGAACTGCGGCGCTTCGTCGGCTCGTTCACGCCCGCCGACCGGCCCGAGCTGATCCTGCTCACCGGCGGCGAGCCACTGCTGCGGCCCACCCTCGCCGCCGAACTCGCCACCCTGGCTCGGGCAGCCGGCGCCCGCACCGCGCTGCTCAGCGGCCTGTTCTTCGCCCGCCGGGGCCGCACCCCGAGCGGCATCCGGCGCACCGTCCGGCAGTTGGACCACTTCTCGGCCAGCATCGACGCCTTCCACGAGCGCGAGGTGCCCCGGGCCGAGGTCTTCCGCACCCTGCGCGAGGTGCTGGCCGACGGGGTGCCCGTCAGCCTGCACGCCACCGGCACCGGCCCCGACGACCCGTACCTGGCCGACCTCGCCGCCGAGGTGCGCCGGGTCTTCGGCGCCGACTGCCCGATGCTGGTCAACGAACTGCGCGCCGTCGGCCGGGCCGCCGCCTGGGCGGGCGCCACCCGCGCCCCCGCCCCGGACGGGCGGCCGCTGCCCTGCGCGATGGCCGCCTGGCCGGTGGTCGCGCAGGACGGCCTGGTGCTGGCCTGCTGCAACCAGGACACGGTGGACCGCCGCCCGGCCCCCGCCCACCTGCTGCTGGGCAGTGTCGGCCAGGACGACTGGCCCACGGTGCGCCGCCGCGCCCTCGACTCCCCCGCGCTGCGGATGCTGCGCGCCGTCGGCCCCGGCCACCTCTACGCCCGCTACGGCGACGGCCCCGGCTGCACCGGCTACTGCGCCTCCTGCCACGCGCTGCCCGGCCACCCGGCGGTGCTGGCCGGGGCGGAGCGGGACGGCGCGGGCCCGGTCGGCGCCCTGCTCGACCTGCAGGCCGCCCACGCCGGGCGCGCCGCCGGGCCCGCCGCGCTGGTCCGCCGCTTCGGCAGCCCCCGCTACGCCGGGCTGGTCACCCCCGGAGACCGGCGATGACCAGGCTCCACCGGAGCGCCGCGCTACGGCTCAAACTCTCCTTCGCCGCACCGGCCCTGCACCACGCGATGGCCGAGCTCTGGCGCCCCGAGGGGCTCACCGAGCGGTACGGGCGGTACCTGACCACCATGCACGAGGTGATCCGCGCCTCGGTGCCGCTGATGGAGCTGGCCGCCCGGCGCTGCCACCAGCGGGCCCCGGCCGACCGGGTGGCCGGGCCGCTGGCCGACTACCTGGAGCGGCACATCCTCGAGGAACGCGGCCACGACGACTGGCTGTTGTCCGATCTGGCCGCCGCCGGGCTCGACCCGGACGGACGGCTCCAGCGTCAACCACCGCCCGTGGTGGCCCGGTTGGTCGGCCCCCAGTACTACTGGATCGAGCACCACCATCCCGTGGCGCTGCTCGGCTACATCACCGTACTGGAGGCCAACGCCCCGGCCCCCTGGCTGGCCGAACGGCTGGCCGCCGACACCGGGCTGCCGGGCGCCGCCTTCCAGACCGTCAGCCACCACGCCGGCCTGGACACCGGGCACAGTGACGAACTCGCCGCCTTCCTGGACGAGTTGCCGCTGTCCGCGGCCCAGGAGAGCGCCGTGGCGGTGAGCGCCCTGCACACCATGCAGGCCGCCACCGACCTTTTCACCCGGCTCGCCTACCACTCCTGAAAGGACGCCTCAGCCATGACCGCACCCGACCCACGGACCCTCGCCGTACTGGCCGCCGCCGGCTTCCCGCTGGCCGCGCTCACCCCCGAGCAGTTGGAGGTGCTGACCGCCCTCGCCGAGGACGAACTCGCCCTGCTGCTCGATATCAAGGCCAAGCTCGACGAGGTCGAGCCCGAGGTGCAGGCGCACGGCACCGTGGCCGGCGGCGCCCTCTTCTGACCACCCGCCACCACCGAAGGAGACACCGCCGTGAACTGCCCGTCCTGCTCGGGTGAACTGCCCACCGGGGCGCGGTTCTGCCCCGGCTGCGGCAGCCCGGCCGCCGCCGCGCCCGCCCGGCCGGCCCCGGCCGAGCGGCGGCTGGTGACGCTGGTCTTCTGCGACCTGGTGGGCTCCACCGCGCTCTCCGGCCGCCTCGACCCGGAGGCCCTGCGGGCCGTCACCCTGCGCTACTTCGAGCTGATGACCGCCCGGATCGAGGCGCACGGCGGCACCGTCGAGAAGTTCGTCGGCGACGCCGTGATGGCCGTGTTCGGCATCCCGGTGCTGCACGAGGACGACGCCCGCCGGGCGCTAGCCGCGGCCCTGGACATGCGCACCGCCCTGGCCGGGCTCAACGAGGAGCTGACGGCCGCCCTCGGCATCCGGCTGGACGTCCGGATCGGCGTCAACACCGGTGAGGCGGTGGCCAGTACGGACGCCTCCAGCCGCCAGGCGCTGGTCTCCGGCGAGGTGGTCAACATCGCCGCCCGGCTGGAGCAGCACGCCGCCGCGGGCGAGATCCTGATCGGCCCCGACACCCTGCACGCCGTCGGCCCGGCCGCCCGCACCGAGGACGCCGGGCCGCTCGCCCTCAAGGGCCTGAGCGAGCTCTTCCCCGCCCACCGGCTGCTCGGCCTGCGCGGGGACGACGACCCGGCGCTGCTACGGCGCTTCGACACCCCGTTCATCGGCCGGGAGAGCCAACTCACCCTGCTGGACGGCGCGTTCGAAGCCACCGGCCCACGCCTGCTGACTGTCACCGGCGAGGCGGGCCTGGGCAAGACCCGGCTGATCCACGAGTGGCTGCGGCGCACCGGCGCCCGGCACGGCGCCGGGCGCTGCCGCCCGTACGGGGAGAGCGGCAGTCTGGCCGCGCTGGCGGAGGCCGTCCGGCAGCTGCTCGGCAGCGCCGAGGGCCCCGCCACGGCGCTGCGGACGCTGCGCGCCGGGCTGCTGCTCGACGGCACACCGAACCCGTCCCTGGCGGACACCTGCGCCGCGCTCGGCGAGCTGCTGGCCGGTTTCGACGCCCCCGTCCTCGTCCTCGACGACTTCCACTGGGCCACCGAGGCGCT
Organism: Kitasatospora sp. NPDC002227; assembly: GCF_040296285.1. NCBI lineage: Bacteria > Bacillati > Actinomycetota > Actinomycetes > Kitasatosporales > Streptomycetaceae > Kitasatospora > Kitasatospora sp. NPDC002227. The sequence continues at coordinate 39,873 of NZ_JBEOWY010000026.1, read as the reverse complement.
GCGGGAGGCGGTCACCCGGCTCGCCGCCGGGCCCGCCCGGGTGCTGGTGCTCTGCGCCGCCCGGCCGGAGCTGCTCGAGCGCACGCCCGAGTGGGCCGCAGCCGGGCCGCTGCTGCCGCTGCCCGGCCTCTCCCCGGCGGAGAGCGCCCGGCTGGCCGCCGGGCTCGCCGAGGTGAGCGCCCACCTCCAGCAGCCCGGTACGGCCGCCCGGCTGCTCGAACGCGCCGAGGGCAACCCGCTGCACCTGGAGCAGCTGCACGCGATGGCCGCCGAGGGCCGCGACCCGGGCGGGCTGCCGCCCACCGTGCAGGCCCTGCTCGGCGCCCGGATCGACGCCCTGGCCCCGCCCGAGCGCACCGCGCTCTCGCTCGCCGCCGTGGTGGGCCGGGAGTTCGACCGGGCGGAGCTCACCGGGCTGGCCCGGAGCGGGCCGGAGGGGCAGCCCGGCGGCGAGCTCCAGCCGGACGGCGCCGGGGCGGACACCGTACGGCCCACGCTGTACCGGCTCACCCGGCGCCGGCTGGTCGAGCCCGACCGGGGCGGGGCCCGGTACCGGTTCAGCAGCGGCCTGGTGCAGGAGGTCTCCTACCAGGGCACCGCCAAGCGGGTCCGTGCCGACCGGCACGAGCGGGCCGCCGAGGTGCTGGCGAGCCGGGGCGCCACCGACGCCACCCTGGGCGGCCACCTCGCCCGGGCCTACCGCTACCGCGCCCAGCTCGGCTCGCTCGAACCGCGCACCGAACTGCTCCGCCGCCGAGCCGCCGCCCACCTGGCCGCCGCCGGGGCCCAGGCGCTGGCCCGGGCCGATCTCGGCTGGGCCGACGACCTGCTGACCGCCGCCGTGGAGCTGGCCCGCGAGGGCGAGCCCGCCTGGCTCACCGCCGCCTGGCGGCTCGCCGAGGTGCGCCTGGCCACCGGCCGCACCGAGGAGGGGCAGGCGCTGCTGCGGCGGGTGGCCGAGGCCGCAGGCCCGGTGCTGGCCGCGCACGCCCGCCTCTCGCTGGCCGTGCTCGACCCCGGCCCCGGGCTGGCCGAGGCGGCCCGGACGGCCGAGGAGGTGCTGCCGCTGTTCGAGGCCGCCGGGGACGACCTCGGCCTGGCCAGGGCCTGCCTGCGCCTGGCCCAGCACCAGCAGCTGCGCGGCCGGCACGGCGCTGCCGAGGTACTGCTCGAACGGGCCCTGGCCCACGCCGTGCGGGCCGGGGCGGAGCCGGAGCGGGCGGCGGCGCTCGGCGCCGTCGGCGTCTCGCTCTGGCTCGGGCCCACGCCCGTCCCGGCGGCGGTGGAGCGCTGCCGGGCGCTGCTCGCCGAGCACGGCCCGACCCGGCGGACCGTCCGGATCACCCTCAACTGCCCGCTGGCCGTGCTGCTGGCCCTCCGGGAGGACTGGGCGGGCGCCCGCCGCTGCCTGGCCGAGGCCGCCGCCCTCGGCGAGGAGCTGGGCTTCGCCGAGGCGCTGGTCTTCCTCCCGGTCTTCCGGGCCACCGTCGACTCGCTCGCCGGGCACCCCGGCCGCGCCGCCGAACAGCTCGGCGCCGCGATGCGGGCCTGCCGCGAGCTCGGCGCCACCACCCTGCTGCCCGCCGTCACCCGCGACCTGGCCCGCGCCCACCTGGACGACGGCGACCCGGCCGCCGCCCGCGCCCACCTCGGCGGGGACGGCCCTGGAACGCCCGGCCTCCCCCCGGCCGACGCCGCCGACCTGTACGGCAGCCTGGCCCGGCTGCGCGCCCTGGAGGGGCGGGCCGAGGAGGCCGAACAGCTGGCCGAGCAGGCGCTGGCCGAGGCCGCCGGGACGGACTCCCCGGTGCTGTGGGCCACCGCCGCCCTCGACCGCGCCCGCACCGCGCTGGCCCTCGGCCGCCCGGCCGAGGCCGGCCGCTGGGCCGGACAGGCCCGCCACTGGTACACCCGCAAGGGCCACCTGGCGGGCCTGCACCGCGCCGCCGACCTCGCCACCACCACGAAGGAGCAGAGATGACCACGCCCGCCCTGACCTGGAGCCTGCGCGGCCGGGCTCCCGACGACATCCCGGTGGTCGCCGACGGACTGCCCGTCACCCCCGAGTGGGCCTGGGAGGGCTCGACCGGCCACGGGGTGCGGGTCTGCGTGGTGGACAGCGGGATCGAGCGGGACCACCCGCTGGTCGGCCCGGTGGACGGCAGCTACGTGGTGGTCAAGGAGCAGGACGGCTCCGTCCGGGTGGAGCCGACGGAGACCGGCGACAGCTGCGGGCACGGCACGGCCTGCGGCGGGATCGTCCGCCGGGTGGCGCCGGACTGCGAGCTGTACAGCGTCCGGGTGCTCGGCGAGCGGTTCTCCGGCACGGGGGACGTCCTGCTCGCGGGGCTGCGCTGGGCGGTGGAGCAGCGGTTCGACGTGATCAACCTGAGCCTGTCGACCACCCGGGAGAAGTTCGCCGAGGCCCTGCGGGCGATCTCGGACGAGGCGTACTTCGGCCGCACCGTGATCGTGGCCGCCGCGCACAACACCCCGGTGGAGAGCTTCCCCTGGCGGTACTCCTCGGTGATCTCGGTGGGCAGCCACCAGGAGGAGGATCCGGGGCTCTACCTCTACAACCCCCGGCCCCCGGTGGAGTTCTTCGCCCCCGGCCAGAACGTCACGGTGCCCTGGCTCGGCGGCGCGACCATCCGCACCACCGGCAACAGCTTCGCCACCCCGTACCTCGCCGGGCTCTGCGCCCGGGTGCTCGCCAAGCACCCGGAGCTGACCCCCTTCCAGCTCAAGTCCGTGCTCTACCAGGCCGCTTCGAACGTCACGGCCCGCACCGGAGGTGCCCGATGAACGCACTCGACCCCACCGCCCAGGCCCTGCTGCAGTCGGTGGTGGACACCGCGCGGGCCATCTTCGGCGCCGCCGCCAGCTCGATCTTCCTGCTGGACGAGGCCGCCGGGGAGCTGGTCTTCCAGGCCGTCTCCGGGGCGGGTGAGGACTCCCTGGTCGGTACCCGCTTCCCCGCCGGGCGGGGGATCGCGGGCTGGGTGGCGAGCACCGGCGAGCCGATGGTGGTGGACGATCTCACCACCGACGGCGCCTTCGCCCGGGACTTGGCCGAAGCCACCGCGTACGTGCCGGACGCGCTGATGGCCGCGCCGCTGCTCGACGCCTCCGGGGTGCTCGGCGTCCTGGAGGTGCTCGACCCGGCCCCGCAGGCCCGGGCCAGCCTCGGCGAGCTGGACCTGCTGGCGCTGTTCGCCCGGCAGGCGGCCACCGCACTGCGCGCGGTGCTCGACCTGCGCGCGCTGCGGTCGGCGAGCCCGCGCCCGCCGCTGGCCCGCCTCGACCCGGCCGACCGGGCCGCCGGGCTGCGCACCCTCGACGCCCTGCGCGAACTCCTGCTCGCCCACTGACCCCCGCCCGCCCCGCCCACCACCCGACGGGCCCGACGGCCCAGCCACGACACCATCCGGAGGTCCGCATGACCAGGCCCGCCGAAGGCGGCGGCACCGCCTCACCGCTGGGGCCCGAGTTCCTGGCCCGCCCGGCCGCCGTGCTCGCCGCGTACCGGGAGGGGGCCTGCCCGGTGGCCCGGGTCCGTACCCCCGCCGGGCGGCCGGTCTGGCTGGTGACCCGGGAGTCGGACGTCCGGGCCGGGTTCACCGACCCCCGGCTCTCCCTGGCCACCACCGGACCCGCCCCCGGGCGCCCGCACCGGGCGCTGGACCGGACGCTGGTCAGCTACGACCCGCCGGACCACACCCGCATCCGCCGGCTGGCCGCCCCGGCCTTCACCCCGGGCCGGATCGCCGTCCACCGCCTGACGGCCGAGCGGCTCGCCGACGGGCTGCTCGGCGCCCTCGCCGCCGAGGGCCGGCCGGTCGAGCTGATGGCCGAGTTCGCCGAGCCCTTCGCGTTCGCGGTGCTGTGCGAGGTGTTCGGCTTCCGCCCGGAGGCCGGCCGGGCGCTGCGCCGGGCGGCCGCCGATCTGCTGGCCCACCGCGAGACCGAGGCGGCCCTGGACACCCTGGACCGCACCGTCCGGGCCGAGCTCGCCGACCGCCGGGCCCGCCCCGGCGGGGCGGACGTGGTCTCCCTCGTGCTGCGCGCCTGGGAGACGAGCGGGGAGGTGACGGAGGCCGAACTCGTCGACCTGGTCGCGATGCTGGTGCTGGCCGGGTTCGACAGTACGGTGCAGACGATCGGCCTGGCGGTGCTGGCCCTGCTCACCCACCCCGAGCAGTACGGCCGGTTGAAGGCCGAGCCGGGCCTGACGGCGAACGCGGTGGACGAGCTGCTGCGCTGGGACACCCCGGGCCCGTTCGCCACCCTCCGCACGGCGCTGGCGGACGTGCCGGTCGGCGGCGCCGTGATCCCGGCCGGGAGCGGGGTGCTGCTGGCCGTCACCTCGGCCAACCGCGACCAGCGCGCCCACCCCGAGCCGGACCGCCTGGACCTGGCCCGCCCCGGCGCCGCCCGCCACCTGACCTTCGGCGCGGGCCCGCACTACTGCCCCGGTGCGGCCCTGGCCAGGATCGAACTGGCCGCCGCCCTGCGGGCGTTCGCCACCCATTGGCCGCACGCCCGGCTGACCGGCCCGCCGCCGCAGCACGGCGGCGGCCACCAGCACCGGCGGCTGACGGCGCTGCGGCTGGTTCAGGACGGCTCGGCCGCCCGGGCCCGGGAGAGGTAGCCCGCCTGGAAGCGGCTGCTGGCGCCGAGCGTCTCCATGCTCTCGGCGATGTGCTTGCGGCAGGTGCGCAGGCTCATCCCGAGACGCCGGGCGATCATCTCGTCCTTCATGCCTTCGGCGAGCAGCCGGACGATGGCCTGCTTGATCTCGTCCAGGGTCACCGCGCCGTCGGCCCGTCCGAGCGGGGTGTAGGGGTCGGCGAGGGTCCAGGAGTGGTCGAAGACCGCGCACAGGTAGGCGACGGCGGAGGGGTCGCGGACCACCACGGCGCCGTCGTAGGCCTCGTGGTGGGGGATGATCACGGTCGCCCGGTCGAAGGCGATCATCCGGCCGAACAGCGCGGTGAGGGTGCGCACTTCGGCCCCGGCGCCGGTGATCCGGTGCACGTACTCCTGGGTGGGCGCGTGCCGCCGGGAGGTGTGCTGGTAGAGGGTGCGCATCCGGACCCCGCGCCGGATCATCGCCAGGTCGCGGGTGAAGGCCTGCTCGAGCAGGTGGGGGGCGCGCGGGCCGCCGGGCTGGCAGGTGAGCACCTCGGTGCGGCAGCGGGCGGTGAGGTCGCTGATCACGTCGATGACGTCGTCGAGCTCGAGGATCTCGTCCAGCGGTTCGACCGTCCGGCCGGCGCCCGGGCTGTAGAGCGGGGTCAGCCGGGTGAGTTCGGCCCGGACCCGCTCGGCCTCGGCCAGCCTGCGGCGCAGCTCGGCCTCGGCGGGGGCGAGCAGGCTGGCGGCGGCCTGCTCCGGCGGTACGGCCACCAGGCCGGCCCGCCCGCCGGCCCCGCCCGGCAGCGGGCGGAGCAGGTGCAGCTGCTCCAGGACGGCGGCGGAGTACCGCAGTTCGGCCTCGGACAGCCCGAGTTCGACGGCGGCCTGCGGGGTGAGCCCGCCGTTGCCGGCCACCCACTGGAAGACCCGCAGGTCCTGTTCGGACAGTACCGGGTAGCCCGCCATGGCCAGCCGCCTCTCCCGCCGAGGACACGATTTCGTGAAGATGGTAAGACCCGCCCGGTAGACGGGGGATCTTCGCCCGCTAAACGGCCCCGTCCGCCTACTCCGCCGGCAGGTGCTCCACCCCGCTGCCGATCGGCGTGCCCGGCTGCGCCTGCCGCCGCGCGGGCTCCCGGCCGGGCGGCTGGGAGCAGCGGTCGACCAGCTCCGGCTCCTTGGTCGGCCGCGTGACGGGCTTGTCCGGAGCCACCGTCAGCTCCTCGCCCTCGTGCAGCACCACCAGCGGCCCGCCGCTGCGGATCGAGTAGACCGTACGCGCGTGGGTGATCTCCACGGCGAGCAGGTGGCCCCGCACCTTGAGCGAGAAGGAGAGCAGTTGCAGCCCGGCGGGCAGCCGGGGCCGGAAGGACAGGTGCGAGTTGTGGTCCCGCAGCCCGCCGAACCCCGCCACCAGCGCGATGCAGGCCCCCGCCAGCGAAGCCATGTGCAGACCGTCCCGGGTGTTGCCGCCCAGGTCGTGCAGGTCCATCAGGGCGGCCTCGGCGGTGTAGTCGTACGCGAGGTCCAGCTGCCCCACCTCGGCCGCGATCACCGCCTGGGTGCAGGCGGAGAGCGAGGAGTCCCGCACGGTGAGGCGCTCGTAGTAGGCGAAGTTGCGGGCCTTCTGCTCGTCGGTGAAGGCGTCCCCGCGCACCTGCATGGCCAGCACCAGGTCGGCCTGCTTGACCACCTGCTTCCGGTACAGGTCGAAGTACGGGTAGTGCAGCAGCAGCGGGTACTTCTCCGGCGGGGTGGCCTCGAAGTCCCAGAGCTGGTGGTCGGTGAAGCCGTCGGCCTGCGGGTGCACGCCCAGCTTCTCGTCGTAGGGGATGAACATCGCGCGGGCGGCGTCCCGCCAGGCGGCGGTCTCCTCGGTGTCGACGCCGAGCGCCGCGGCCTCCAGCTGGTGCCTGCCCACGGCCTCGGCGGCGGCCCGCAGGTTGGTCTGCGCCATCAGGTTGGTGAAGACGTTGTTGTCGGCCACCGCGCTGTACTCGTCGGGCCCGGTGACGCCCTCGATCCGGAACCGCCCGGCGGCGTCGTGGTGCCCGAGCGAGCGCCACATCCGGGCCGTCTCCACCAGGAGTTCGAGGCCGTAGCTGCGCTCGAACTCCTCGTCCCCGGTGGCCCGGACGTACCGGGCGGCGGCCACCGCGATGTCCGCGCCGATGTGGAAGGCCGCCGTCCCGGCCGGCCAGTACCCCGAGCACTCCTCGCCGTGGATCGTCCGCCAGGGGAACACCGCACCGGCCAGGCCGAGTTGGGCCGCCCGGTCGCGGGCCATCGGCAGGGTGGTGTGCCGCCAGCGCAGTGCCTGCTTGACGGCGCCCGGCAGGCAGTAGGTGAGCACCGGGAGCACGAAGGTCTCGGTGTCCCAGAAGCTGTGGCCGTCATAGCCGGGCCCGGTCAACCCCTTGGCGGGGATGGCCCGTTCCTCGCTGCGGGCGCCGGCCTGCAGCACGTGGAAGAGCGCGAACCGGACGGCCTGCTGCAGCTCGACGTCCCCGTCGATCCGGATGTCACTGGTGGCCCAGAACTCGTCCAGGAACTCCCGCTGTTCGGCCACCAGCCCGTCCCAGCCGGTGTACTTGGCGGCGGTCAGCGCGGCCTCCACCTGGTCCCGCACGGCGGGCAGCGAGCGGGTGGCCGACCAGCCGTAGGCGAGGAACTTCACCAGCCGCAGCTCCTCGCCGGGGTGCAGCACGGTGGTGACGCTGGTCCGGCCCTGGTCCTCCCAGCTCTCGGCCACGGTGTCGAAGCGGCCCGGGCACTCGACCAGGTGGTCCATCCCGGCGCAGACCCGCTGCTCGCTGTAGCGGGTGCGGTGCACCAGCACCGACTTGGTGCCCTTCGCCTGGTGCACCTCGCCGACCAGCGGGGCCTCGAGGACGGCCGCCGCCCGGGGGTCGGCCTCGCCGGTCGGCAGCTGCTCGTTGGCCACCAGCTCGGACTGCACGACGATCCGCACCGGCCCGTCCACCGCCGTCACCCGGTAGTCCACCGCCGCGACCGCCCGCTGGGTGAGCGAGACCAGCCGGGTCGAGCTGACCTTGACGGTGCGCCCGGCCGGGGAGGTCCACTCGGCCTCCCGGCGCAGCAGGCCGTCCCGGAAGTCCAGGCTGCGCTGGTGGGCGCGGAGTTCGCCGTAGCGCAGGTCGAAGGGCTCGTCGTCCACCAGCAGCCGGATCAGCTTGCCGTTGGTCACGTTGATGACGCTCTGGCCGGACTCGGGGTAGCCGTAGCCGCCCTCGGCGTACGGCAGCGGGCGCAGCTCGAAGACGCCGTTCAGGTAGCTGCCGGGCAGGCCGTGCGGCTCCCCCTCGTCCAGGTTGCCGCGCAGGCCGATGTGGCCGTTGGAGAGCGCGAAGACGGATTCGGCGCGGGCCTGGCCCGGGAGGTCGAGGCCGTGCTCGCTGATGCCCCAGGGCTCGACGGAGAGGTTGCTGCCGCTCACGCGTCACCTGCCAGGAGCTCGGCGAGGTCGGCCACCACCACGGTGGCGCCGTGCTCGCGCAGTGCCTCGGCCTGCCCGGTGCGGTCCACCCCGACCACGGCGCCGAAGCCGCCCGCGTGGCCGGAGGCGACCCCGGCCAGGGCGTCCTCGAAGACGGCGGCGTGCGCGGGCTCGGCGCCGAGCTCCTTGGCGGCGGCCAGGTAGGTGTCGGGCGCGGGCTTGCCGGGCAGGCCGTCCCGCGCGGCGGTGATGCCGTCCACCACCACGTCGAGCAGGCCCTCGATCCCGGCGGCCTTGAGCACGTCCCGGCAGTTGGCCGAGGAGGAGACCACGGCGGTGGGCCGGCCGAGCGCGCGCAGCCGCTCCAGGTAGGCCACCGATCCCTCGTACGGCTGCACGCCCTGCTCGCGGATCAGCCGCAGCACCGTGTCGTTCTTGGCGCTGCTCAGGCCTTGGACCGACCGGGTGCCCGGCGGGTCCTCGGCCGTGCCCTCGGGCACCTCGAAGCCCCGGGAGGCGAGGAAGGCCCGGGTGCCGTCGAGCCGGGGGCGGCCGTCCACGTAGGTGTCGTAGTCGGCGACGGGGTCGAAGGGCACGAAGGCGCGCCCGGTGCGAACGGCCTCGGCACGCAGGAAGCCGTCGAACATGTCCTTCCAGGCGGCCGCGTGCACCCGCGCCGTCTGGGTCAGCACCCCGTCGAGGTCGAACAGGTACGCCTGGATGTGCTCCGGAAGTCCCAGCATGCCTGCCAGTCTCACCGGCCCGGGCCGATCCGACCGGCAGGACACGCAGCAACCCGGCCGGGGGCTACATCGGGACGGGGTTGATCACCGCGAAGACGGCGCCCTGCGGGTCGGTGACCACGGACATCCGGCCGGCGGGCATGTCGAACGGCGGGACCAGGACGTTGCCGCCCCTCTTCACCAGCGCGTCCACCACGCTGTCGGCGTCGTCCACCGCGAAGTAGGCCAGCCAGTGCGGGGGCGTCCCGGGGGGCGCCTGCTCGCCCATGGTGGTCATGCCGCCGACCGAGCGGTCGCCCACGTTCATCGAGTGGTAGTCGTGCATGCCCTCCATCGGGACGGAGGCCAGGCCCAGGGCCTTGCGGTAGAAGTCCCCGGCGGTGGCCAGGTCCGGGGTGTGCAGCTCGTTCCAGCAGAGCGCGCCGGCCTCGTTGACCACCTGGGCGCCGTAGAAGTCGACGGGCTGCCAGACGCCGAAGACGGCGCCGGTCGGGTCGGCGGCCACCAGCATCCGGCCGGTGGTGCCGACGTCCATCACCGGGAACATCACGGTGCCGCTGGCCGCGGTGATGGCGGCCTGGGAGGCGTCGGCGTCGGCACTGGCCAGGTAGGTGGTCCACACCGTCGGGGGCATCGGGTCCCCCTCGTTCATCGGCTGGGCCTTCATGATCCCGGCCACCGGCTTGCCGTTGAGGGTGCACACCGCGTACCCGCCGAACTCCGGCGGGCCGACCTCGCCCTGCCAGCCGAACAGGTCGCGGTAGAAGTCGATGGCCGCCTGCTGGTCCGGGGCCATCAGGTCGATCCAGCAGGGCGTGCCGGGCTGGTAGTGCTCAGCGGTCACTTCAGGCATCTGCGGTCTCTCCCGTACGGTCTCGCCCCGGCCGGCCCGGGGCGTTCGGTGTCCCCCAAGGTCCCACCTTCACCGCCCCGGGCCCGGCTCGCCACGCGACACGGAGCGAACCGGAAGATCACTCTCAGTCACCGGTCGTGCCCGACGATGTCAGTTCTCCGGCCCTACTCCGTCAGCTCACGCTCAATTCAACCGTCTGAGGCGTCCACCTGGGCGGTCGGGAGCGGCCGGGAGATTGGACCACAGGCCAGGGGCGGCGGCGCTCAGCTCGCGCTGGAGCAGCTCGCGGTAGGAGATCCGGTAGGCGTGCGCGGCGATCTGGTTGCCGGCCGCGAGATAGGCGGCGACGAGCGTCTCGTGGGCGCTCTCGCGCAGGTTGTCCGAGTGGATGGCGACCAGCGCGGCATCCACCGCGGCTCCCGCCCAACCGGCTTCGGAGAGCCGGGCGGAGAGGGCTTCCAGGGCGTGCAGCCGCAGCTGTCGCCAGCGCACCTGGTGGTGCGAGAGCCAGTCCTCCTCCCAGTCGGCGAGGAGGTCGGTGCCGAGCTCGCAGCTGATCGCGCGGCTCAGCTCTTCGGCGCCCATCGGCAGCGCCAGATTGAGTAACTGGGCGGCCACCGCGCGGCGTTCGACCAGGTCAACGGTGATGTGCGGGGCCAGGCGTAAGCGCTCGGGGGTGCTGTCGACCAGGTGCGCCCGCTCCCCCGGCAGGCGGTGCAGCGCGGTGCGCAGCGCGGCCCCCGCCCGGGCCGGGTCGAGCTGCGGCCACAGCACCGCGGCCGCCCTTGACCTGGTCATGCCGTTGGGCTCCACCGCGAGCAGGGCGAGCAACCGCCGTGCACCGACGGTCGGTTGCAGCTCCCGGCCGTCCGTGCGCAGCGCGAAGCCGCCCAGCAGCTCCAGCTCGACGGTCGGCTGCGGGCCTAACTCGCCCTGGTGGCACTGTGGTTCGTCGTTGCTCTCCCCCTGGAGCCGGACGGCTTCGCCGCCCCCGGCGGGCCTGGACAGTGGTTCGATCATGGCTCGTGCTCCCCCCGGCTTCTTCACCTGCCTCCCACGCTAATCACTCCGGGGGCCCCGGGCGAGCGCAAACGCAGGGGCCACCCACCTGACATAGAAGCAGCTGATTGCCCACCAGCCCCAGGGGGTTCCGGCACCCGAATCGGAGCCGGTCGGAGACGGTCACCCGGCCCCCTCCCGCGTCACCTGGCGCAACGCGGTGCAATACGCCTGCAACGGTCGTGCAACGTCCCCTCACCTACCTTCCGCGTGTCGGCCAGACCTGGCCAAACCTGGTACTTCGCGAGAAGGAAACACACCGATGACCCTTCCCTCGTCCCCGCTGTCCCGCCGCCGGATGCTCGCCGCCTCCGTGGGTGCCGCCGGTGCCCTCGCCCTCTCCGCGCCGACCACCTGGGCCTCCGAGAACCCCGCCCGCCGCCGCCGTCCGGGCACCGCCACCAGCCCGAGCATCGTGGTGCGGTGGAACGAGGCCGCCATGGACGCCATCCTCGCGAAGTACGCCGCCGCCGGAGCCGTGTTCGGCCCGGCCACCGTGAACGCCCGTGCCCTGGCCATCGTGCACAACGCCATCTACGACGCCTGGGCCTGCTACGACCACGTCGCCGTCGGCACCCGGTTCGGCGGCTCGCTGCGCCGCCCGTGGTGGGAGCGCACCCTCGCCAACAAGAACGAGGCGATCAGCTACGCCGCGCACGCCGCCCTGGTGGACCTCTTCCCGCTGCAGGCCCCGGCCGCCGACTCGTTCATGACCAGCCTCGGCTACGACCCGGCGAAGACCAGCGCCCCCGCCGGCAGCCCGGCCGACATCGGCCTGCGCTGCGCCAAGGCGGTGCTCGACTACCGCCACCAGGACGGCGCCAACCAGCTCGGCACCCCGCCCTACGCGGACACCACCGGCTACCAGCCGGTCAACCCGCCGCAGGCGGTCGCCACCTTCGACCCGGCCCTGGTGGTAGAGCCGGAGCACTGGACCCCGCTGATCGTGAACGGCCAGACCCAGCACTACCTGACCCCGCAGTTCGCGTACACCAAGCCGTTCGCGCTGACCTCCCCGGACCAGTTCACCGTCCCGGCTCCCCCGGCCTACCCCTCGCTGGCGCTCAGCAACGCGATCAACGAGACGGTGGCGATCAGCGCGGGCCTCACCGACGAGCAGAAGGTCATCGCCGAGTTCTGGCTGGACAACGACACCACCCCGCCCGGCGCCCAGCAGCTGTGGGGCCGTTACGTCTCCAACCGGGACGGCTACGGCGTGGACGAGGACGCCAAGCTCTTCTTCGGCCTCAACATGGCCGAGGCGGACGCGGCCTACGGCTCCTGGGCCGTCAAGATCCAGTACAACTTCGCCCGCCCGTCCACCCTGGTGCCCTACGACCAGCGCGGGCAGCAGATCCAGGCCTGGGGCGGCCCCGGCAAGGGCACCGTCACCATGGACGGCTCCAAGTGGCGCGCGTACGTGGCCGTTCCGGGCTTCCCGGCGACCGTCTCGGGCCACAGCACCTTCTCGGGGGCCGCCGCCGAGTTCCTCAAGCGCTTCACCGGCTCGGACACCTTCGGCGACTCGTACACCTTCAAGGCGGGCACCTCGACCGTCGAGCCCGGGCTGACGCCCGCTCAGGACGTCACGCTCACCTGGCCGACCTTCACGGCCGCCGCGGAGCAGGCCGGCATATCCCGCATCTACGGCGGAATGCACTGGAGCTTCGACAACCAGCCGGGCCTTGAGATGGGCCACAAGATCGGCGCTGTTGTGTACCAAGTCGCGCAGAGCTACTTCCGCGGCTGCCACAGCTGATCCCTCGACCCGCCGCCGGGCCCCGCCCGGCGAGGAGGACACCATGAGCAACTCGACCACCACCAAGCAGTCCGCACCGGCGAGCACCCCCGGGGCCGGGCAACGGACCAGCCTCTGGGCCGGCTCCTCACCGCCCGCCCCGAACGCCAAGGGCCTGATCCTGGGCACGCTCATCACCGTCGTGTCGCTGCTGATCCTGGTCGCGCTGGGCCAGGCCACCGGCAAGCTGCTGATGATCGCCCCGCTGGCGGCGACCGCGATGATCATCTGCGCCAGTCCGGGCCTGCCGCCGGCCCAGCCGCGTGGTGTGCTGCTCGGCCAACTGGGCTCGGCCATCGTCGGATTCGTCGGCGCCGGCCTCTTCGGACACTCGCTCTGGGTGGCTGCCGTGGCCGCCGGGGTCTCGGTCGGGGTGATGGGCCTGCTCCGGGCGATCCACGCCCCGGCCGCGGCCACCGCGGCACTGGTCGTCGTGCAGCACCCGGCCGAGGGCAAGTTCCTGGCCCTGCTGGCGATCGGCAGCGTGCTGCTGATCCTGGTGGGCCTGATCGCCTCGCGCATCGGCGCGATCGGCAAGTACCCCACCTACTGGTGGTGACCGGTGGCTCCGGCCGGGCTCCCCGGCCGGAGCCGATGAGAGGAATCGGAGATCCGGTGAACCGCGACAAGATTCTGGTCAGTACCGACTGGCTCCAGGAGCACGCCCAGGACGCGGGCGTCGTCCTGGTCGAGATCACCGACGGCGGCCCGACCGCCGCCGGGCGCATCCCCGGGGCGGTCAGCCTCGACTGGACGCGGGACCTGCAGGACCCCGTCCGGCGTGATCTGATCACCCCCGAGGAGTTCGCCGCACTGGCGAGCAAGCACGGCATCGGGCCGGACGACACCCTGGTGTTCTACAGCGGCAACAGCAACTGGTGGGCCGCCGCCGGGTTCTGGCAGTTCCGGATGGCCGGGCACCGCGAACTCCGGCTGCTCGACGGCGGCCTGGCCCGCTGGGAGGCCCTGGGCCTGCCGCTGACCTTCGAGTCGCCCCGCCGGGAGCCGGTGGACTACCCGGTCCGCACCCCGGACCGCTCGCCCCGTGCCTACCGGGACGACCTGCTCGGCGGCATAGGCGAGCTGAACATGGTCGACGTCCGCTCGCTGGAGGAGTACCTGGGCGAGCGCACCGCTCCCCCCGGGGTGCCGGACGACATCGGCGTGCGCCCCGGCCACGTCCTCTCCGCCCAGCACCTGCCGTGGCACGCGGCGGTCAACCCGGACGGCACCTTCCGCTCGCAGGAGGAGCTGCAGGAGGTGTACGGCTGTCTGGACACCTCCGTGCGGACCATCGTCTACTGCCGGGTCGGCTGGCGCTCGGCGCACAGCTGGTTCGTGCTGCACGAGCTGCTCGGGGTCGAGAAGGTCGCCAACTACGACGGTGCCTGGCGGGAGTTCGGCTCGCTGATCGGCTCGCCCGTGGTCAAGGGCCCGCTGCCCTGGGGCGCCGTCCGGACGGCGGAGGCGAGCAATGTCTGAGGTGACCGTGATCGCCGACGTCTTCCGCAACGGCTTCGAGATGACCGACCTGCCCTGGGTGCCCTGGCAGGAGCCCGGCCGGGTCGGCGTCGAGTACGTGGTGCTCTGGGGCCCGGACGCCTCGACCGGGGAGGACTCGGCGGCACTGCTGCTGCGCTTCCCCGCCGGGGCCCACGGCGACTTCCACGAGCACCTCGGGCACGAGCTGATGCTCGTCCTCGACGGCACGCTCGACCACAGTGACGGCCGCCGCTTCGTGGCCGGCGACATGGTCGTCGAGGAGCCGGGCACCCGGCACCAGATGTCCAGCGCCACCGGCTGCACCGTGCTCGCCGTCCGGGCCCGGCCCGCCTCGGCGCGCCTTCCCGAGCCCGGCCAGATCACCACCGGAGTCGGCGCCGGGGCCTGATCCCGCCGGCCCTCCCACAACAGGGGCGCGGTGCTCTGGGGGCCCGCGCCCCTGACATACCGTCACAACCCTTCAGAGGAGTCCTCATGTCCCAGTCCTCCACCCCGCAACTGCTGCGTCCCGCCCAGCAGGAGACCACCGGCACCGGCCGCCGGGTGCTGCTGACCACCGGGTCGTCCGATGCCCACACCTGGAACCTGGTCCATCTGCAGCTCTTCCTGGAGGAACACGGCCATTCGGTGCTCAACCTGGGCCCGTGCGTGCCGGAGAAGCTCCTGGTCGACACCGCCCAGCTGACCAGGCCCGACCTGGTGGTCTTCAGCTCGGTCAACGGCCACGGCCACCTGGACGGCCTGCGCGCCGCCGAGGCGATGCGGGCCGAGGCCGCCACCCGGGACATCCCGATGGTGATCGGCGGCCTGCTCGGCATCTCGCCCGAGGGCGCCGAGGAGCGCACCGCCGACCTGCTCGCGGCCGGCTTCGACGAAGTCCACGCCGACGGCACCGGCCCCGCCGCCCTGCTCGGCAAGCTCGCCACGCTCGACACGTCGTGTCCCGCGCGGGTCGCAGCATGACCCGCGCACCCTCCGCGACGCACCGCGCCCCGGTCACCGACCTGGGCGCGTACGTGCGAGCCGCCGCGGCGGCCGGAGAACTCGTCGTCCAGCCCCGGATGGGGATGGCCCGCCCGGAGGTGATGGCCGCCGGCGTCGCCGCGGTGGCCGGGCTGGCGGAGCGCACCGTCGCCACCATCACCCTGGACAGCTACACCCGCGTCGGCAACCACGCGGCGGCCACCGCCGCCGTCCGCGCGAACCAGCCGCTCAACGGCTTCCCGATCGTCAGCCACGGCCCGCGGATCGCCGCCGAGGTCGCCGCACGCGCCGGCGAGGTACCGGTGCAGGTGCGGCACGGCTCGGCCGACCCGATGGCCATCTTCCGCACCATGACCGCCGCCGGGCTCGGCGCCAGCGAGGGCGGCCCGGTCTCGTACTGCTTACCGTACGGGCGCACCCCGCTGGCCGAGTCGATCGCCGCCTGGCGGGACTCGGTGCGCCTGCTCGCCGAGGAGAGCCGTACCAACGGCGTCCGGGCCCACCTGGAGACCTTCGGCGGCTGCATGCTCGGGCAGCTCTGCCCGCCCTCGCTGCTCATCGCGATCTCCGCCCTGGAGGCGCTTTTCTTCGCCCAGCACGGCATCGGCAGCGTCTCGCTCAGCTACGCCCAGCAGACCCACCACGAGCAGGACGCCGAGGCGCTCACCGCGCTGCGCATCCTCGCCGACGAGCTGCTGCCCAAGGAGGTGGACCGGCACCTGGTGCTCTACACCTACATGGGCGTCTTCCCCCGGACCGTCCCCGGCGCCCGGCTGCTGCTCAGCCGCAGCGCCGAACTGGCCGTGCGCGGCGGGGCCGAGCGGCTGATCGTCAAGACCGAGCAGGAGGCGCACCGCATCCCCACGGTCGAGGAGAACCTGATCGCGCTGCGCGGCGCCGCCGCCCAGGCCCGCCGCACCCGCGCCGAGCTGGCCACCGAGGCCGCGCGCGCGGCCCGCTCGGAGCGGCGCGGGCTGCGGGCCGTCCGGCCGGACGCGGAGGAGGTGCTGATGGAGGCCCGGGCCCTGGTCACCGCCGTGCTCTCGCTCTCCGACAACGTCGGCACCGCGCTCCAGCGGGCCTTCCACCGGGGTGTCCTGGACGTGCCGTACTGCCTCCACCCGGACAACCGAGGTGCGACCAGGGGGGTCATCACCTCGGACGGGCGGCTGCGCTGGGCCGAGGTCGGCGCGATGCCGATCAGCAGCTCCAACCGGACGGTGCCGCTGACCTCCGCGCGGCTCGCCGCCATGCTGCGGCACGTCGCGGACGACCACGACTTCGACGCCCAGGAGGCCGCGGCCTCCTCGGAGCCGGCCGCGGAGACGGCCTCGGAGACCGTGGTGCCGCTGGTGCGGCCCGCCCAGCAGCCGGCCGCCGAGCAGCGGCCGCTGCGGATCGCCGTGATCGGCATGGGCCCGCGCGGCCTCTCGGTGCTCGAGCGCCTGGTGGCGCGCGCCGCCGAGCAGCCGCCCCGGCAGCCGGTCGCGGTGCACGTGATCGACCCGCACGACGCGGGCGCCGGGCGGATCTGGCGGCAGGACCAGTCCCCGCACTTCCTGATGAACACGGCGGCCAAGGAGGTCACCATGTTCTCCGGCGACGGCGACGGCGGGCCCGCCCGCCCGGGCGCCGGGCCCTCGCTGGCCGAGTGGTGGGCGCAGACCGAGCCGGAGACCGCCGACCCCGAGGGCTTCGCGCCCCGGGTGGTCTACGGGCGGTACCTGTCGTTCGTCTTCGAGCGGATCATGATGTCCCTCCCGGCCGGCCTGACCGTGCACCGGGTACGCGGCCAGGTGCTCACCGCCGACCGGCTCGCCGACCCGGCCGAGGGCGTCTACCGGCTGCGGATGAGCCGGGGCGACGTGATGAACTTCGACCGCCTGGTGCTGGCCACCGGCCACCCCACCAACGACCTGGACTGCGAGCAGCGCAACCGGGCCGCCTTCGCCGCCGCCCACCCGCCGCTGCAGTACATCGTCGGCGACTCGGCCAACGACATGCCGCTCTCGCACATCCCGGCGGGCGCCGCCGTCGGCGTGGTCGGCATGGGCCTGACCTTCTACGACCTGCTGGCCGAACTCACCCTCGGCCGGGGCGGGAAGTTCGTGCCCAGCGACGACGGGCTGCGGTACGTGGCCAGCGGCAAGGAGCCGCGGATCCTGCCCGCCTCGCGCGGCGGCATCCCGCTGCTCACCCGCGGCGCCAACCAGAAGGGCCCGCTCTTCCGTTACAGCGCACGGCTGTTCACCCCCGCCCGGATGGCGGCCGTCCGCGAGCGCGGGCCGGTCGACTTCCACGCGCAGGTGCTGCCCTGGCTGATGGCCGAGGTCAACCTGGTGCTGCTCGAGACCAGGATCAAGGTCGCGGTGAACGCCGCCGAGGCCCAGGCCTTCGTGACCCGCGCGGTCGGCGAACTGGGCTGCGCCGAACTGCCGGAGCTCGCCCGGCTCTCCGAACTGGCCGCCCGGTACTGCGTGGACACCACGCTGATCACCGATCTCAACCGGCTGGCCCGGCCGTTCAGCGGCATGCGGTTCGGCTCGCCCGAGGAGTTCCGCAAGACGCTCGCCGAGTGGCTGCGCGCCGACCTCGCCGAGGCCCGGCTCGGCAACGCCGAGGGACCGCTCAAGGCCGCCTTCGACGTGCTGCGCGACGTCCGCCAGACGATCCGCTCGGTGGTCGACTTCGGCGGGCTCTGCCCGGAGTCGCACCGGCGCTTCCTGGCCGAGTTCAACCCGGTGGCCGCGCTCGTCTCCACCGGCCCGCCGCCGCTGCGCTCGGAGCAG
Source organism: Kitasatospora sp. NPDC002227 (assembly GCF_040296285.1). Lineage (NCBI taxonomy): Bacteria > Bacillati > Actinomycetota > Actinomycetes > Kitasatosporales > Streptomycetaceae > Kitasatospora > Kitasatospora sp. NPDC002227. The sequence continues at coordinate 22,049 of NZ_JBEOWY010000026.1, read as the reverse complement.
TTCCTCGCCCTGGTCAACGCCGGCATCCTCGACCCGGTCGGGCCGCAGGCGCGGTTCCGCACCGACGAGGAGCACGGCTGCTTCACCATCTGCTCGCCGCAGGTGGAGAGCTCCCGCACCCGGCTGGACGTGCTGGTGGACGCGCGCATCCCCAGCACCGACCTGCGGGTCGGCCAGGATCCGCTGCTGCGCGGCCTGCTGGCGGACGGCGTGATCCGCACCTTCGTCAACACCTGGTCCGACCACGCCTTCAACACCGGCGGCCTGGCCTCCACCGACGCGCCGTTCCACCCGATCCGGGCGGACGATCGCATCGAGCGGACCATGCACGTGATCGGCATCCCGAGCGAGCACACCCGCTGGTTCACCCAGGTCGGCAGCGGCCGCCCGGGCCCCTGGGGCTCCTTCACCCGCGACGCCGACGCCATCGCCGGGGCCCTGCTCGGCACGGGTTCCGCCGCCCCGGCGGCCGGTGATCCGGTCAGCGCCGGGAACGCCCGGTGAGCCGGCGGACGGGCTCCGCCGCCGAGGCGGCGGGGCCCGCCCGGCCCGCCGGGTACTGGGAGCACCGGCGGACGGCCGCGCACCAGGAGTACCGGGCCGCCCGGGACTTGCTGCTGCGGCTGCGCGGCGAACCGGCCGCGGCGAGCGCCGAGTTCCGCTGGCCCCGGGCCGAGTCGTTCAACTGGGCGCTCGAGTGGTTCGACGTGATCGCCGACGGGAACCCGCAGCCGGCCCTGGAGGTGCTCGGGGCGCCCGGGCCGGACGGGCGGGTGCCGGTGGCCGAGCAGGTCACCTTCGCCGAACTGTCCATGCGCTCCGACACCTTGGCGGTGGAGCTGGCCGAGCTCGGGGTCGCCCGCGGCGACCGCGTGCTGCTCCTGCTCGGCACCCGGGCGGCGCTCTGGGAGAGCCTGCTCGGCTGCCTCAAGCTGGGCGCCGTGGTGGTACCCACCTACCAGGACGTGACCCGCGAGGAGGCCCTCGACCGGATCACCCGCGGCCGGATCCGGCACCTGCTCTGCACCGGCGAACTCGCCGAGCTGACGGACGAGTTGCCCGTACCGGGGATGCGGGTCAGCACCGGAGGGGCCCGGCCGGGCTGGTCCGCGTACCCGGACACCACCACCTGGCGCCCGTACCTGCCCGGCCGGCCGACCCCGTCGGCCGACCCGGCCTTCTGCTACTTCACCTCGGGCACCACCTCGCTGCCCAAGCTGGTCGAGCACACCCACGCCAGCTACCCCGTCGGCCACCTCTCCAGCCTCTACTGGAACGGGCTGCGCCCCGGCGACCGGCACCTCAACCTCTCCGCCCCCGGCTGGGCCAAGCACTCCTGGTCCAGCTTCTTCGTGCCCTGGGCCGCCGAGGCCACCGTGCTCGCCCCGCCGGACTCCGGCCTGCCGGCCCCGGCCCTGCCCGGGGTGCTGGCCGACCACGCGGTGGTGAGCTTCTGCGGCCCGCCGAGCGCCTGGCGTTCGCTGCTGCCGCACCTCGGCTCCGCTCCTGGCGTACGGCTGCGCGAGGCCACCGCCGCCGGGGAGCCGCTGACCGGCGAGGTGAACGAGAAGATCGCCGCCGCCTGGGGGGTGCGGGTCCGGGACGGCTACGGGCAGACCGAGGCGACGGCGCTGATCGGCCGCTCGCCCGGCGGCCCGGAGCCGCTCTCGCCGCTCGGGTTCCCGCTGCCCGGCTACCGGGTGGTGCTGCGCGATCCGGTGACCGGCGAGCTGGGGGATTCGGGCGAGGTCTGCCTGGACCTCACCGAGCGCCCGGTCGGCCTGATGGCCGGCTACGCGGAGGACCGGGCCAAGACCGCCGCCGCCTTCGCGGACGGGCTCTACCGCACCGGGGACAGCGGCGAGCGCTGCGCCGACGGCTCGATCCGGCTGCTCGGGCGCACCGACGACGTGTTCAAGTCCTTCGGCCACCGGGTCTCCCCGGTGGAGATCGAGGCCGTGCTGCGCAGCCACCCGGCGGTCGCGGACGCCGTCGTGCTGCCCCGGCCGGACGAGCTCGGCGGGCTGGTGCCGCACGCCGTGGTGGTGCCCGCCCCGGGCACCGAGGAGGGCGCCGAGCTGCGCGAGGTGCTGCTGGCCCGGGTGGCCGCCCGGCTGGCGCCGATCTTCGTACCGCGCGGGATCGACTTCACCGCCGAACTGCCCCGGACCCGCTCCGGCAAGGTCCGCCGGGCCGAACTGGCGGGCCGCCTTGGCCTGTTGTGAGGAGCTACCGAGCCACCAGCTGCGGCTGCCGGGCGGCGGCCCGCAGCAGGCCCTCGGCGACGGACCGGGCCCGCCCGGCCGCCGCCGGGGTGCCCTCGCGCAGGGCGGTCACGATCGCCCCGTCACCCAGCAGCGCGAGCTGGCGCGCCAGCGCATCGTGCTCCGGGTACCCCGCGCGGGCCAGCAGCCCGGCCAGGTAGGCGATCACCAGCTCCTTGTGCTCGTGCGCGACCAGGTGCGCGGCGCTGTCCGGCGCCGCCTCCTCGACCATGGTGTTGATGAACGCGCAGCCGCGGAAGTCCTCGGCCGCGAAACGCTCGGCCAGCCCGTCGAACAGCGCGAGCGGCAGCTCGGCCTCGGGGAGTCCGCTGCGCTCCACCCGGTCCACCAGCCAGGACCGCCAGTTGGCGTCGCGGCGGTGCAGCACCTCGACCACCAAGTCCTCCTTGCCGGGGAAGTGCCGGTAGAAGGAGGCCCGGCCGACACCCGACTCCGAGAGGATCCGCTCGACCCCGACCGCACGGATGCCCTCCTCGTAGAAGAGCCGCTCGGCGGCGACGAGGAGGCGTTCTCTGGCATGGCTCGGCATGCCGAAACGGTACCACTCGGTTCTGCCTTGGTGAATGCCTGCAACTGCCCGATTCTGCCCAGTTTCGGCCGCGCGAACGCGACCTGACGAAGTGTCCGATCCCGCTTGCCCAGGACGGCACCGATCGGTACCGTTTTTTTCGGTACCGATCAGTTCCATCCCAGGACGATCCAAGGAGACACCCATGCCTCGCCTGCCCCAGCTCACCGTCGAGACCGCCAACGAGGAGCAGAAGGAACTCCTTGAGGGCACCCTGAAGCAGCTCGGCAAGCTCCCCAACCTGTACGCCTCGATGGCCAACGGCCCGGCCGCCCTGCGCGGCTACCTGGCCATGCGGGAGGCGCTCGTCGGCGGCAGCTTCAGCGACCGTCAGCGCGAGCAGCTTGCCCTCTTCATCGCCCAGAAGAACGGCTGCACCTACTGCGTCTCCGCCCACTCGCTGCGCGGCGCCCGGATCGCCAAGATGACCGAGGAGGAGCTGCTCGCCACCCGCAAGGGCGGCGACGCCGACCCGCACATGAACGCGGTGCTCCAGCTGACCGACGAGATCATGACGGACGGCGGCGACATCGCCGACGAGACCCTGGCCGCAGCCCGCGCGGCCGGCGTCAGCGACGCCGAGATCGCCGAGATCGTCGCCCACGTCGCGCTCAACGTGCTCTCCAACTACTTCAACCACGTCGCCCAGCCCGATCTGGACTTCCCCCTGGTCGACGCCCACGACCTGGCCTGACGCACCGCCCACCCCCTCCGCCCGCCCCCAGCCCCCGGGGGCGGGCAGAGGCGTTTCCCGGGCAGACCAGGACGAGTACGGACAGCCGCCGAAACGCCTTCGAACAGATGATCCTCGCGGTGCTACGCTCCCTCCGCTCGGCCCCATGCCGAGCGCGTCACAGAGCCGCCCGGGCCCGCGCCGTCGTGCACCGCGACGAGAGCCCCGACCCGTCGAGCGGCGCCGACCAGGGGGTTTACACACTCATGCACGCGAAGTCTGCCGTCCGCAGACGCATCCCGGTGATCGCCACCGCGCTCGGGCTCGCCCTGCTGCCCGTGGCCGCTCCGGCGGTGGCCGCCGGAGCGGGCAAGCACACCGCCGACGCCACCCTCCCCGAGCTCGTGATCCCGGGCCAGCCGAAGGGCACGGCACGGACCGAGGAACTGCTCGCCGCCGGCCCGCAGGGCTTCCTGCACAAGCAGCGGGACAACAGCTACGCCTGGACCAGGTACGACGGCTCGGGCACCGTCAAGGTCGCGGACGACACCATCACCCCGCGCACCCAGTACAGCTACGGCGCCGGCTCCGACACCGCGCTGGTCGCCACCGCCTACGTGCAGAACAACCCGCCGTGGACCTTGAAGAACATGGTCACCGGCGCCACCACGGTGCTCAGGCCGCCCGCCCCGCCCGCCAATTCGATGTACAGCCTCGAGGGCACCTACGGCGAGGCCGCGGTGGCCGAGATCCTCGACCGGGGTGACGCCAACAGCTCGGGTCTCACGCCCACCGGCCTGGTGGTGATCCGGGCCGCTGCCGACGGCAGCACCACCAGCACCCCGGTCACCGGCTGGCCCGGCGGCACCTTCCCGGCCAGGCTGCGGCAGATCGGCGGCGACGCGACGACGGCCGCGTTCGGCTTCTCCGACCCGGACGGCAAGTTCCGCATCAGCCTGGTGGACACCCGCACGGGAGTGGTCACCGTCTCCCCCGCCGAGGCGCCCGCCGATCCCGCGGTCTCCGGCTGCATGGACTTCTTCCAGCCCCGCGCGACGCTCGGCCAGGACAAGATCGCCTACGTCGGCAACGACTGCAACGTGCACGTGCTCTCCCGGACCGATCTTGCCGCGCCGGAGAAGGTCGTGACGTTCGGCTACCCGAACCAGCCGGGCGCGATCGCCCTGGTGGGCGACACCCTGGTCGCGGTCACTCCGACCAACGCCCCGTACGACCCGAACGCGACCGCGACGAACACGGTCAAGGCGTACCCGCTGGACGGCGGCGCGCCGACCACGCTGCTGCCGTACGCCGCGGCCACCCTGGCCCAGGCGCCGGACGGCTCCGTGCTGGTCGAGGGCGGCAAGTCCTCCACCGACTGGCTGGTCCGCCGCCTCTCCCCCGGCACGGCCACGCCGGTGGCCACCGGCTACCGGATCAACCCCGACGCTTACGACATCGACAGCCTGAGCCTGGCCAAGGGCGCACTGGTCACCGCCGAGACCAACGGCGCCAAGGGCATGGGGTTCTACCGGCAGCAGCTCACCCTCGGCAGCACCCCGGCGGCCGGCGACCGGAGCTTCATGGGCCGGGAGGGCGGCCAGTCCTCCTACGGCACCTGCGGGAACCAGGCGTGCAAGCAGCTGCTGGGCACCGGTGACGGCCGCACCGTCCTCCTCGACCGGATCTGGGACTCGTCCCGGGGGCTGAACGGCCCCGTCCTCGCCACGATGAGCGCCGACGGCACGACCTCGGCCGTGGCCGTGGACGGCGGCGCCAGCCAGCTCGTGGACGCCTTCGGGCACTGGGCCCTGGTGGGCGTCGGGACTCCGGACTGGACCGGCTCCGCTCCGCGGGCCACGGTGGTCGACCTGGACACCGGAAGTGCGCTGCCGGCCTTCGACCGCAAGCCCGCCGCACTCGGCAAGGGCGTGCTGTACACGACGACCGCCACCGCCGGCGAGATCGCCGTCACGGACCTCGCCACCCAGCAGCAGCGGACCTTCCAGACCGGCAGCGGCTGCGCCCTGACCGACCTCAAGGCCTCGGCCGACTGGCTGTACTGGTCCTGCGGCTCGGGCGCCCCGACCGGGGTGCAGGACTCTACCGGGCAGACCAAGCTGACCGTCCCGGCCGGTGCCTTCGCGCTCGGCAACGGGTTCGCCCTCTACGGGAACGAGAGCGCGGGCACCACCAGCGTCGTGGACTTCCACACCGGCACCGCCACCACCAGCACCGTCAGCCCCTACCTGCGGCCCGACGGCTACTGGGCGCCGTGGACGGTCGACAAGTTCGGCGGCTCCTTCGCTTACCGGGACGCCCAGCAGAGCGTCCACGTGTTCTCGGTGTACGCGCCGCAGGCCGGTGACGTCTTCACCGCCGTCGACCCGAACCGCCTGCTCGACACCCGCAGCGCCATCGGCGTCAGCACCACCACCAAGCTCCCCACCAAGGGCACCCTCAGCCTCCAGATCGCCGGCCGGGGCACCATCCCCACCGGCATCAAGGCCGTCGCCCTCAACATCACCGTCACCCAGCCCGACGCCCCCGGCTACCTCACCGCCTGGGCCGACGGCACCAACCGCCCCACCTCCAGCAACCTCAACTGGACCGCCGGACAGACCATCCCCAACCTGGTCATCGTCCCCGTCGGAGCCGACGGCAAGGTCAACCTCTACAACGGCAGCTGGGCCGGCACCCACCTCGTCGCCGACGTCTTCGGCTACTACAGCGACAGCATCCAGGGCAGCCGCTTCACCGCCGTCGACCCGAACCGCCTGCTCGACACCCGCAGCGCCATCGGCGTCAGCACCACCACCAAGCTCCCCACCAAGGGCACCCTCAGCCTC
>NZ_JBEOWY010000026.1:0-15577 GCF_040296285.1 Kitasatospora sp. NPDC002227 | reverse complement strand
GTCATCGTCCCCGTCGGAGCCGACGGCAAGGTCAACCTCTACAACGGCAGCTGGGCCGGCACCCACCTCGTCGCCGACGTCTTCGGCTACTACAGCTGACGCCTGCGCGCTGACCGACCCGCCCCGCAGCACCGCGGCCTCCGAGCGAACTCCGCTCGGAGGCCGTGCTGTTTCCGGACAGGTCGATCCGTACACGAAGTGCTAAGGTGATGCGGCCCCGGCCGGGTCGGACACGGGGGTTCCGACCCGGCCCGGGCCACCGGGGGCCGCCGGCCCCGAGCACCCTCACAGCTCCGTCGCGTCCACCGGAGCCGGCCGGCGCAGCCGGCGTACCGTCGTACCGGCCAGTGCCGCGCCGGTCAGGAAGGCGGCGGCCGCGACCAGCGCCGAGCCGTGCAGGCCGGGCAGCAGACCGGTGGCGCCGATCAGCGTGCCGAACAGCGCCACCCCGACCGCGTTGCCCGCCTGGCGGGACACGTTGAACACCGCCGAGGTCACCCCGGCTCCGGCGGCGGGGGACGCCTCCATCACGGCCACGGTGGCCGACACCACCGTCATCGGCGTGGCGAGGCCGGTCGCCGTCAGCGCCAGGAGCAGCACGGGGTACGGAGTCTGCGGTCCGGCGGTGAGCCAGGCCAGGAAGCCCGCCGCCCCGAGCAGCAGCGCCCCGGTCATCGGCAGGTACGGCCCGGTCCGCGCGGTGATCCGGCTCGCCAGCGGCGCCGCCAGCAGGCCCATGCCGACCGAGGGCAGCAGCGCGAAGCCGGTCTCCAGCGGGCTGTACCCGCGCTGCTGCTGAAAGTAGAGCGTCGCGACGAAGAGCATCCCGTAGTACCCGAGGCTCAGCAGCAGACCGATGAGGTTGGTGGCGACCAGCCGGTGGTCGCGGATCGAGGAGAGCGCCAGCAGCGGTCGGCGCCGGACGGCCTCCGGCCGCAGGGCCTGCTCCCACTCGAGCTTGCGCTCGACCAGGACGAAGGCGGTCAGCGCGGCCAGCCCCAGCCCGAAGGCGCCGAGCACCTGCGGCGAAGTCCACCCGGCCGATCCGGCCTCGTTGAGCCCGGCGGCCACGCCGACCAGCCCGAGCACGCCCAGGAGCTGACCGGCCACGTCCGGCCGGCCCGGCCGCTGCCGCCGCGGCGGCGCCGGGACGTGGCGCACCGTCATCACCGCGGCGAGCGCCGCGACCGGCAGGTTCACCCAGAAGGCCCAGCGCCAGTCCAGGCCGGAGACCAGCAGACCACCGACCGCGGGCCCCGCGCCGAACGCGACGGCCGAGACCAGCCCCCAGCTGCCCACCGCCCGGACTCGCTGCTCGCGGTCCGGGTAGGCCGCCTGCAGCAGGGCGAAGGAGGACGGCACCAGGAACGCGGCCCCGGCGCCCTGGACGAGCCGGGCGCCGATCAGCGCACCGTCCACCGGTGCGAGGGCGCAGCCCGCCGAGGCCAGCGTGAACAGCCCCAGCCCGAAGAGGTAGAGCCGCCGGTGGCCGAGCCGGTCGCCGAGGTCCCCGCCGAGCAGCAGCAGCCCGGCGAACATGATGCTGTACCCGTCGACGATCCACTGCAGGCCGGACGGCCCGACGTCGAGGGAGGTGCGGATGCTCGGCACCGCCACGTTGACCACGGTGACGTCGAGCATGACGAGGAAGTAGCCGAGGCTCAGGGCGACCAGCGGCGCCGGCCGCAGGCGCGGGCGCTTCGGCGGCCAGGCGGCGGCAGGCCGGCCCGGCCCGGCAGCGGGGTGCGCAGCCGGGTGCGCGGCGGCGGCGAGTGTGACGGTGGAGTCGGGGGTCGTCATACCGTCAGTCTCGGGGCCGGACGGTTCGCCGGACGACGAAGCGTGCCGTTCGTAGGATGGGCGCATGGCCACTTCCCGGACTCCCGACCCCGCCGCCCGCGGCCACCACCCCGACATCGCCCGGGCGGCCGCACTGATCGCGGACCCCTCCCGGGCCCGCATCCTGAAGTCCCTGGGCGACGGCCGCTCGCTCTCCGCCAAGGTGCTCGCCGCGGAGGCCGGCGTCGGCGCCCCGACCGCCAGCGTCCACCTGGCCAAACTGGTGGAGGCCGGCCTGATCACCGCGGAGAGCGTCGGCCGCAGCCGGTACTACCGGCTGGCCGGGCCCGAGGTCAGCCTCGCCCTGGAAGCCCTCGCCATGATCGCGCCCCCGGTCCCGATCACCAGCCTGCGCGAGAGCAGCACGGCCAACGCGCTGCGCCGCTCCCGCACCTGCTACGACCACCTGGCCGGCCGGCTCGGCGTGGCCGTGATGGGCGGGCTGCTCCAGCACGGCATCCTGGCCGGCCACGACGGCCGCCACCGCGGCGAGGACGCGGTCCGCGACCAGCCCCTCGGCTACGGCCGCGACCACGAGTACCGGCTCACCGAGGCCGGGCGGGAGGCGCTGGACCGCTTCGGCGTCGACCTCGCCGCCCTGCCGGAGCGCCGACAGCTCGTCAGGTACTGCGTCGACTGGAGCGAGCAGCAGCACCACCTGGCCGGTGGGATCGGCGCCGCCCTGATGGCCCGCCTCTTCGAACTGGGCTGGCTGCGGTACGGGGTGAGCCCCCGCGTCGTCCACCTCAACACCGCCGGCGCGACCGGCGTCGGCGGCTGGCTCGGCCTCCGGCTCGACGACCTGGTCGCCTGAACCACACCGCTCGGTACTTCTCCGGTGGGGCGCCAGGGGCTCGAACCCTGAACCTACGGATTAAAAGTCCGCAGCTCTGCCAATTGAGCTAGCGCCCCGACAACATCGACATCATGCCAGACCGCGTTGGCCGGTGCCGTCAAGTCCGACGTCGGGGCAGGTCGGGGACGGCACGTCAGAGCCGAGATCAGCTTCGCCGCCTCGCCGATGCGTTGTCTCCTTCGGCGAGCATGGCGAGCATGGCTGCGTCACGCCGCACCACGCCGGGTGCCGTCCGCTCCCCGATGGCGGCCAGCAGCCGCCTGCGGTCGGCCGGCGACACCCCGGACAGAGCAGTCCGGATCTGCCGGCCGTCGGTGGTGCCCAGAGTCAGTGACCAGTTCCTCATCCACCGCGGCCAGCGGCCCGCCGGTTCTCCTGCGGAGACGGACGCCAGCTGCCCCGTCCCGATCGAGGTGCTCTGCAATCCCTGTCGCACTGTCACCTTCTCGCCCGTGACGGTGACGGAGAAGACCCGGCACAGGAACGCCAGAAGGCACACCGGAAGCACGATGGCGCCGATCATGATCCATCTGTCCAGGTCGTTGTCGGCGGTGGCCGCCTTCAGGCCGAAAGCCGCGAAGACGACGAGGAGCCTCGTGAGGAGGAACCAGAAGCTCGGGCGTACGGTCTCATGTTCCGCAGGTGTGTTCACGGGTGTCCAATCCGGTGATCGCGAGCGTATGCGCGAGGGGGAACGGCAAGGGCCCTGACGTACCGCCGCCGACGCCACGAGGGCGGCAGCGGCGGTACGTGTCCGACAGTCGGTCAGCGTGGGGGAAGTACCCTCAAGGTCACCCGCCACCACAGATCTTGGCGATATTCTTCAAGGTGGGCTCGATCGGGACTCGTCGCAGTCCGAGCCCCAGGGCGACCGCCTTCCGCCCGACGATTCCGGTGCCGCCCACCTCCGCACCGAGGATCAGCCTGATCTGCGCAGTCCCATCCGGAAACCCGAGGCGGACACGCCAAGCACCCGGCACAGCCGCTGTACGCCGTACAGCCCTCGATGGTCGGAGATGACCCGCCAGCGGCCGGTCATCGGCCCATCTCCTTGGCAAAATACTGGGCTGCCTTCCGCAGGATCTCCTTCTCCAGCTCCAGCTCGCGGACCTGCTTACGCAGCCGGCGCAGTTCCTCCCGCTCGGACGGCGTCAACGGGCCCTCACCACCCACACCTGAGGCGCCTCCTTGCGCGTGTGACCGCGCAACCCACTGGCGCAGCGACTCCGGGTTGACGCCCAGCTCCCGCGCGACGGCCGAGACCCGGCGCCCACTGGACTCCACCAGCGCGACCGCGTCCCGCTTGAACTCCCCCGAGTACCTCGCAGTACCCATGAGGACATCCTCTCCACGGACCCGAAGATCCGCTTCTCAGAAGTGTCCACTGAATGGGGTAAAGCCCAGCCGGCAGCTCGCCCCGTACCGAACCGCGTCCCCCCAACGTCACAGAATCCCGCCCGGTTGATCGTCGGACGCACCGAGCGGAGCCGGACGGACGCGGCCGATCACGCCGAAGGGCGTCCTCCCCGGAGGGAGAACGCCCTGGCCGAGCACGGTTCGATCCGCTCAGCGGATGAAGAGCAGCGGCACCACGATCAGTGCCACGGGCAGCAGAACGATCACCAGGCCGCACAGGCAGCCCTTTCCCGCCCGCCGGAGCACGGAGCCGGACGCCCAGTAGGCGCAGGCCGCCGAGACCACGGCGATCAGGAGGAGCAGGACGAGCAGGATGCCGCCCACGTAGACCAGAATGATGGACATCACGTACCTGATGATCCCTGGTGTCGGCCCGACCCGAGGGTCAGGGGGTGAAGGTGGTGTTGAAGGTCGCGCCGGGGTCGTCGCAGTGCTTCATCCGGGTGGGGATGTCGCCCGGAGCGTTCCCGATCACCGGGAACGGGAAGCCGATGTTCCACGGGTTGCCGCCACTCCCACGGGTACTGACATCGCACTGGCTGTAGGCGTTGCCGGCGTCGCTGGTCAACGGGGTGTTCGAGAAGTCCTTCCAGTCCCCCTTGTGGACGGGCGTGGTCGTGGGGTTGCCCGCGTTGTCCACGAGCTTGCCGTCGAGGTAGAGGTACAGGTCCGGCATGTAGCTCTGGTACACCAGGCCGTAGCTCGGCTGGGAGTCCTTGTTGGGGAAGTTCTGGGTGGGCTTGACCGAGCCGTCCGCGCAGAACGCCATCGCCATGTTGTGCCAGATCGGCGGGGCGTTGCCGATCGTGTTGCCGAAGGTGTTGTAGCCGAGCGGGCCTTGGTTCTTGAAGAACATGTCGTAGATCTGGTTCATCGCCCGGGCGACGGCCGGCTGGACGTCGCTGCGGGAGACGAGCTTGTCGACCCAGGCCTTGAAGTTGTCGTTGACACTCTGCTGCGCCGTCATGGCCCGGTAGCCGTGGACCCCGCCGCCGGCGAAGCGGAGGTCGACGCACTGCCCGTCGGGGCTGAGCCGGGCACCCCTGGTGTGCGGCAGGTAGGCCTGGCCCGGGGTGTCGCCGTCCACCAGCGGGTCGACGTGCAGCTTGTTGCCGCCGCTGTACCGGTAGGCGTCGATCTCCTCGTACGAGATGTCGGGCTCCGGGATGCTGTAGTCCAGCGAGACGGCGTGGATCAGGCTGGTGACGAACTTCGGCAGGTGGGCGTTGCCGACCAGCGTCCCGCCGTCCGCGAACTCGCTGCCGGAGATGATCTTCCCATCGTCACCGAGCAGGTAGCTGACGGTGACCCGGCTCTTGATCTTGTAACTGTCCGGCGTGGCGAAGGCGGTGTCCACTCCAGCGGCCGGGTCGGGGCGCCGGTTGGCCATGCCCATCCAGACCGGCTCGGACATGGCGGGCGCGGAGCCGTCGGCCCTGACGGTACTGCCGCCGGCCAGGATGTCGTCGTACCACTGCTTGGCCGCCGCCTGGACGGCCGGCTTCACGCACTCGCCGACCTGCCCGGGCGCACAGAGCGGGTCGTGCAGGAGGCCCAGCGTGGTGAAGCCGCTGTTGTTCCAGCTGGGGCCCTCCTTGGCCACTCCGACGGCCCACTTGTACAGGGTGTCCATCCCGCGCAGCGGGGTGTTGAACTCGGACGGCATGTTGCTGTCCAGGCTCTGGTTGGGGTCGAAGACCGAGACGGCGTCGAAGGTGCGCTCCACGAACTTCCCCTTGACCGGGGCGATCGCGATGGCGTCGTAGGCGATGTCCTGGTCACCGGTGCCGTCGTCGGTCACGCTGGAGAGCCGCACGGTCGGCTTGCCGTTGAACATGAAGGTGCCGATCTTCACCCAGCGGTTCCCGGTGCCCGGCTGGGAGATCACCCGGGTGCGGGTGCCCTTGGCGGTGTCCACCTGGTACACCGCCTGGGTGGTCTGCGCGCCGTGGTCGGGCAGGTGGACCAGCACCTGGGCGGGGCCGTTGACGTCCTGGTTCAGCGCCCAGGTGCCGGTGACCGCGAGGTTGCCGCCCTCGGCCCCGGCGGTGCGGGTGTGGGCGAAGTAGAAGTGACCGCCGAATCCCCCGCCGAGCTGGTGGAAGTCCACCTTCGAGGGGTAGTTGCCGGCACTGTCCTTGGCGAAGGCGAGGCTGAACGTGCCGCTGTTGGGCGTGCGGGCACAGCCCGGCCGGACGGAGGGCACGGTGTCGGGCAGGTCGTCGACGACCATGGCTCCGGCGGGCAGTCCGGTGAGGGTGCAGTTCGGCGGGTAGGCGGTGCCGTCCGCCTCCTCCGGGTAGGTGGAGTCGAAGCGGATGATCTCGTTGCCGCAGCTGTACGGGCAGTCGGTCTTCCAGGTGGACGGCTTGTTGTACCAGCAATGCAGGTCGTACTGGCCACTGGAGTTCTGGTGGGCGCAGGGCCCGGCCTTCGAGCCGGCTACGTCGGGGGCGTTCGGGGTGTAGGACTGGCCGGGCTTGCAGAAGTCGCCGTCGTCGCAGAACTGGTTCGGCAGCGGGGAGTTGGCGTAGCGGTTGCCGGCGGCCAGGTCGGGGGTCGAGCCGTTCCAGTAGGCGGCGCGGTAGCCCGGCACGGTCTTGCCGGGGGATTCCAGGCCCTCGATCGGGTAGGCCGCCCAGCCCATGATCTTCTCGGGGTAGGGCCAGTCCTGCGGGTGGGCGGCGTCCGCGTAGCTGTTGTTGTTGAGGAACGGCCTACGGTTCGCCGGGTAGTTGGGGTTGGCCGGGTTGTTGGCCCAGCCCAGGCCCCACGGGCTGCCGTCCGAAGTCTGCGCGTGGAAACCCGAGTTGTAGGCCCAGACGGCGTAGTACCAGTTCTCCGGCTTGGCGGCGTCCCCGTTGTTCAGGGTCATTCCGGCCCGCCGGGTGGTGTTCCACTTCTCCTTCAGGGTGCTCAGCCCGGCCGCGATGTTGGTCGCGTAGTCGAGTGCCACCGCGCGCTGCGTCTGGTACGCGAACGCGGGGGTCTCCGGGGGGCTGAACTGGGGCAGGCGCATGCCGTCGGTCTGCTGGGTGAGACCGTAACCGCAGTCCGCCTTGGCGAAGTTGATGTCCCAGTCGTCGGAGGTGCTGGCGTTGTAGATCGCCCGGCCGTAGAAGTTGCCGACCAGCGGGTTGCCGGTGACACCGGGCACAGCGGCTCGGTTGGCCTGCCACATGTTCGACTCCTGGGCGATGACGCCCAGCATGACCTGGGCCGGCACGTGCCCGCCGCCGTCCAGCGCGGTGGGCGGGAAGAGCCCCTGGGGCGTGTAGGCGGGCATGCCCAGGTTCTTCCAGTTGGCCGGGCGCTGGGGGTACAGGTGGCCCAGGATCGCCTGGTCCACGGCCCACTCGACCTGACGCGGCTTGGGCTGCATCGCCTGGTTGAGCGGGTCGTTGCGCGGCACCGCACAGACCCGCTCGGCCTCGACCGGATCGGACGGCGAGCCGGCCGAGGCGGCGGCGAGGGCGTGCGGCGCAGCCGCCCCGGCGGAGCCCGAGGGAGCGCGCAGGGCCGGGGAGACGGTCGATCCGGCCGCGGCCGCTCCGATCACGTGCTCGGCCGGGTCCACGGTGAAGTCGGCCGACTTGCCGGTGCCGGGCACGGACAGCTCGATGGCCACCGGCCGGGGGTCGGTGCCCGCCGGGGCGACGGGCTGCAGAGCGCTCCGGTCCGCCCAGCCGGTCCGGTTGACGACCGACCGGCCCTCGGTGGAGACGGTGGCCTCTACCGGGGCCTTCACCCGCTTGACCGAGGCCGGGAGGTGCGTGGTCCGCTCCGGGTCACCGGTGATGAAGACCCGGCCGCCCGCGCCGGCGGTGACGCCGAGGCGGTCGGTCGCACCGGTGGCCAGCACGTCCGCCGTGGCCGGTGCCAGCGGGGCGCGGCCGGACCGGCCGGGCAGGCGCTTGACGCTGGCAGTGGCTCCGGAGTGGTCCATGAAGACCACTCCGCCGTCGGCGTCCGGCTTCAGGTGGAAGGGCACGCCGTCGGTGCGGGTGAGCTCGGACCGCTTGCCGTCGGCGCCGATCCGGACGACCCGGTTGCTGTCGGCCGCGACGACGGAGCCGTCCGCGGCGGGGACGGCGGAGGTGACCTGGCCCTCGACGGCCAGCGGGGTGGTCAGCTTTCCGGTGGCCGCGTCCACGGTGACCAGGCGGGTGCCCGGCTTGTCGTCGCCACCGGCCTGGGTCAGCACCGCCTGCTCACCGGTGCCACAGCCCGGGCTGTAGTACGCGAGCGAGGCCTTGACGGCCAGCTTGGTCACGGCGCCGGTCTCCAGGTCGACGACCGCACCCAGGCCGCCCCGGGCGAACAGCGTGGCGTCGTTGGTGAAGGTCCGCGGCGCGTAGACGACGACCAGGCGCTTGCCCGAGCCGGTGACGCAGGCGTTGCCGATCCACTGGTCGGCGTCGAAGCCGGGCTCCTTCAGGGTGGCCGCAGTCCGCCAGCCGTACCCCGACTTCGCGTCGGCGGTCAGGACGTGGAAGCCGTCCGCGTCGCCGGAGGTGGTCCAGGCCCGGTCGGTGGAGTTCTTCCAGTCCTTGCCGAGGATCTGGTCCCGGTCCTTGGGCACGACCTCGGACGGCCGGTCGGCCGGCGGCGCGGCCAGGGTCTCGGGCGGGGTCACAGTGTCGGCCAGGGCACTCGTGCCCTGCACCAGAGTCGCGGCGACGAACACCGCGGACAGCGCCGCCAGTCGGCGCCGAGCCCTGGGTGGCAGCAGTCTCATCAGCTCTCCTTGTCTCTGCGCAGGCCAGACACCCGACGGGCACCTGACGGATCGCCGGACGGATCGCCGGACGGAGGCAAGAAGACCCCCCTAAGGCCCCGGCCCTCACTGCGCCGCGCCACGCTACCCCACAGTTCGTGTCCGTCGGGATTATTTTCGAGATGACCTCCCCTTTGCTGTCACTTCACTCCGCCATCAATCCCGGCAAGGGTGCGCCTTCCAGCCATGATGGCCGGAATCAGATACCCGACACACCCCATCTGCGGCTATGCAGGCAATGTCCCGCCATGTCGGACATCCGACGACAGATTCCGCCCTTGGTATTTCCGATACGTATCGGGAGCTTCTTCCACCGAAGTGGCGGACGACTGCCGCCGCCTTCCCTCTTCCGCCGGTCGTAGCACCAGCCGCCCTGGCAGGGCCTGCGGCGCCCGCTCGCCGCCGGCCGGCACGGACTGCACTACTGACGCGGTCACCCAGGAGGAGGTGACATACTCGACGAGTATTGATATGAAATTCCTGTACCCGGCGCTGCGCAATGCATACTGTGGGCACATCAAGGTCGATCCTGGCGCGGGCTTCGGGCTCCGCCGGAGCAGCGTATTCAGCGTGCCGCAGCTCGGCGGCGTGAAGGCTGCCAGGAATGCGCTCCCGATCGACGACAAGAATGTCGGGACGGCTACCCGATGGCGAGTTCTCTTTACTCGGCAAAGGTCTGCTGCACGGACATCGCCAACAATATCGACCCCGGTACGAGCGATTCCCCGGGCGCCACAAGCCGGACGGCAGTCTCGGCCGGAACTGGCACAAGAGCTCCGACCTGTCGGTGATCGGCACCGGCGACACCGCGGGATTCCACATCCTGAATGCCGACGACTCGTCGGCATTCGCCTACGGGGGAGGGAAGGTGCTCCGCACCACCGACCCGACGGCGGGAGGTCCCACGATCACGGGAGTGCCTTGTGAACTTCACCAGCGCGGTGCGCCGTACCGCTCCGGCCGTCACCCTGCTCGCCGTCCTGGCGGGTTGCTCGGCCTCGCCGCAGCAGGGTGCCGCACCCACCGGCGCCGCACTGCTTCCTGGTGAAGGACCGGTCACCGACTCGCCGACCCCGGCAGCATCCGGGCCAGCCTCCGGATCGGGCTCCGGGTCGGCGGCGGCGAAGCCGTTCAAGCCGTCGGACTGGCCCACCGAGCCGGTGCCGGAGCGGCTGAGGAAGGTGCCGGACCCGGTGGCGGTCGTGATGAAGGCGGGGTACACCGGCGAGGCCTATCTGAAGCGCCTGGCCGCTGCCTGGGGGGTGACGATGAACGAACGGGAGAAGATCGACTTCCCCGGCAAGGCGCCGTCCTGGCACCAGGTGGGCTACCGGCGCGGCGACGGCGGGACCCTCGCCGTCACCGCGACCTGGACGATCGGTGGGGACCTCGAGGTGGCTTCCTGCACGGCGAACCTCAGCGTCCCCAAGGCCGCCGAATTCCTGGCCGACTGCGCCCGGCTCGACTACCCGGGGAGTGATCCCACTGCCACCTCGGACTGGGTGACGACCACGTGGCCGCAGGTCCACAGCGTCTTCGCGGACGGCAGGAACGGTGCCGTGGACAGCCCGCTGCGGATATCCGGCCCGGTCGGCGTCCTCCAGCAGGAAGGCGACAAGTCGTCCATCAGCGGCGACTACCGCATGGTCTACCTGTTCGGGGCCGGCCAGGGCTGATCCGCAGCCCGCGGGCCCGCCGCCGGCTCGGCGCGGCTCATGGCGGAGGGCGTCCTCCCGGATGGGAGAACGCCCTGGCCAGGCATGGTTCGATCGTGTGGGCCGCCAGGGGTTCGAACCCTGAACCTACGGATTAAAAGTCCGCAGCTCTGCCAATTGAGCTAGCGGCCCGCGGCCGACCGGCCACCGTGGTGGTATGCCGACTGCCGCGGTGATCCTACCCGGTGCCCCCCACCGCTTGGCCAGCGGATTGTCGCTGGCACGCCGGGTCGTCGTGGCGCGAGCGCCGCCGGGCGGTCGGTGCGGTCAGCTGCTCACGCCAGGTCGGAGCCAGGTCGGCGCCCTCGGGCGGCCGGCGTCAGGCAGCCGGCGTCAGGTGGGCGAGGCGGACGCGGCGGAGCCAGTCCTCCACCGGGGCTTCGTCCGGGGCCTGCGGCAGCACGCCCGGGCGGGCGAAGCGGGTCTCGGCGTCGGCGAGCAGCGGGCGGGCCAGCTCGGGCCGGTCCGCGATGCGCTCACCGAGCGCCCGGACCCGCTCCGGATCGGCCAGCCGGATCTGCAGCTCGCCCGTCTCGTGCAGGGTGACGCCCTGCAGCAGCAGCCGGATCAGGTGCCGCGCGTGCTTCGCCGCCCGGGCCCGGCCCGTCCGGTCCGTGGTGTCCCGCGAGGCCAGCTTCTGGAACTGCTGCCGGGCGTAGCCGAGGTAGGCGTTCCGCACCGGCTGTGCGCTCAGGAAGCTGCGCCGCAGCGCGATCAGCTCCTCGCCGAGCGGCGTCCGGGTCTCGTAGAGCTCCGCCGGCAGCCAGACGAGTTCGGCTGCGGTGGGGTTGCAACTCAGCGCGAGGCGGCACCACTTGGCGGCTTCGTGCAGTGTGTGGTCGGGGGCGGTGGTGACGTGCGACTCCACCGGGCGGTGCAGGCCGTGGAAGCCCTCGGTGGGCGCCGCGAACAGGCCCAGCCGGTCGAGGTCGGAGCCGGCGTGCGCCAGCCCGTACGCGGTGGAACCGACGATGCCGGACAGCAGGACATGCATGGGGAACGTCGCCTCCTCGGCGCCGGTCGGATCGGGGAACCCCCGCAGTCTCCCCCCTGCCCGCCACCGGACGCGACCCATTTGCGGCCACCCCTGCCGCGGCCTGCCCCGGCCTGCCGCAGCCCCGCTGCGTCGTTCCGCCTCGCCCGGCTGCCGGGGCCGGATACTGGAGCCCATGGCGTCCACTGACATCACCCTCCCGAAGCTCCGCGCCTGGTGGTCCCACCGCCAGTGGCTCGACGGCGGCCACCACGGCGCCACTCCGGTCGAGGTGCTCGCCGCCACCGGGTGGGCCCGCTCGGTGGGCGGCGCCGCGCCGTACCTGGGGCTGTACGCCCGGGCCGGGCTCGACCGGGCGGCCGTGGACGCGGCGGTCGCCGCCGTCGCCGTCCACGAACTGCCCGCCGCCCGGGGCTGCACCTACGTGCTGCCCGCCGCCGACTACGCCCTCGGCCTGGCCGCCGGCGCCGCCGCCCCGGAGGGCGAACTGGCCTCGGCCGAGAAGCACTTGGGCGTCACCCGGGACGAGGTCGAGAAGCTCTGCCTCGCCGTCACCCACGTCACCTCCGCGACCTCGCCGATGGACCCGGCCGCGATCCGCGAGGCGGTCGGGCCCGCCGCCCGCTCACTCGGCGAGGCGGGCAAGAAGCGCGGGGTCTCCACCACCCTGCCGCTGGCCCTCGGACTGCTCCAGGCCCGCGGCACGCTGCGCCGCGTACCGGTCAACGGCCGTCTGGACCAACAGCGTTACGGCTACGTCAGCTGGGATCAGCCGGTCAAGGGATCCGCCGCCGAACTGGCCGAGCGGTACTTCTCCTGGGCCGCCCCGGCCTCGGTCAAGCACTTCCGCTGGTTCTCCGGATTCACCGCCGCCACCGCCAAGGCCGCCCTCGCCCCGCTCGACCTGCTCACCCTCCCCGGCACCGACCTCCTCCTCCCGACCCAACTCGCGGACGAGTTCGCCGAGTTCACCCCTCCATCCCACGCCCACTACACCCTGCTGGCCGGCATCGACGGCCTCCACCTGCTCCACCGCGACCTGCCCCGCCTGCTCGACCCGGCCGACGCCGCCCTCCCCACCCCCGGAGCAAAGTCCGGCCGCGCCTTCGGCACCGAGGCCGACCCGCAGACCCACGTCATCGCCGACCGCGGCCGCATCGTCGGCCTCTGGGAGTACGACACCGAGGCCGCCGAGATCGTCCACCGCCTCTTCGTCCCTCAGAACGACCTCCTGCGCGCCGCCATCACCCGCACCGAGACCTTCATCCGCGAACACCTCGGCGACGCCCGCGGCTTCAGCCTCGACTCCCCCAAGAGCCGCGCCCCCAAGATCGCCGCCTTCCGACAGGCCTAGGACCGGACCGCCGGACCGCCGCCTTCCGGGCTGCCCCGGTGACCCGAGCCGGAGACTTCCTGGCAGTTCTACTGCCGCCTGATCACGGCAGCCACCCCTGCCACCTGGCGATGGCTGTCCGACTCGAATGCCGTGCCTTCCGCCAGCGAATCCCCGACTCGGGTCACCGGACCCGGTCCGGCAGGTACCCGTAGTCCGCCACCCCGGGCACCGCCGTGGCCAGTGCCCGGGCCACCCCCGCCGGGACGGCCGCGTACACCCCGTCCTCCACCGGCGTTTCGGGGAAGGCGATCCGCCCCTCCCCCCGCCGCACCGCGAACTCCGCCGCCACCCCGCCGAAGTTGCCCCGCGGATCGAGGTCGACCCACCCCTCGCCCGGCCACCAGGCCGCCGCCAGGCCGTGCAGCACCTCGAACCGCTGGTACCGGACCCCGGCCGGGATGCCCTCGGCCCGCAGCAGCGCGACCAGCAGGTGCGCCTTTCCGTGGCAGATGGCATTGCCCGCCGCGAGCACCTCCGAGGCCCGGTACACGCCGCTCCACTCCTGCGCCGCCACCTCCGCCGAGTGCGGCACCGCATCCCGTACGTACTCGTACAGCGCCCGGGCCGTAGCCTCCGGCGTCTGCTCCCGCAGCCGCGCCGCCAACGCCCGTATCTCCCCGTGCTCGTGGTCGATCACCTCATCGGCCGCGAGGTACTCGGCCAGTCCGCTCTCCTGCCCCGCCAGTTCACTCATGCCCGCCATCCTGGGCGGCCCCCTCCGCCCCTGTCACCCCGGTTTCACCAGCTGAACAGCGGCCCGATGAGTTACGGTCGGATCATGAGCGAGGAGATCGTCCTGGTCACCGGCGGCAGCCGGGGCATCGGCGCGGCGACGGCCCGGCTGGCGGGGGCCCGGGGGTACCGGGTCTGCGTCAACTACCGTACGGACGCGGCCGCGGCGGCCGAAGTGGTCGAGTCGATCCGCAGCTCGGGCGGCACGGCCTTCGCCGTCCAGGCCGACGTCAGCCGGGCGGCCGAGGTCGAGCGGCTGTTCCGCGCGGTCGACCAGGAGTACGGCCCGCTCACCGCGCTGGTCAACAACGCGGGCACCCTCGAGCAGCAGTCCCGCCTGGAGGACTTGGACGAGGACCGGCTGGCCCGGATCTGGGCGGCCAACATCACCGGCCCGTTCCTCTGCGCGGCGGCGGCCGTCCGTCGGATGTCCACCCGGCACGGCGGCCGGGGCGGCGCGATCGTCAACGTCTCCTCCCGGGCGGCCCGGCTCGGCGGCCCGAACGAGTACGTGGACTACGCCGCCTCCAAGGGCGCCCTGGACACCATGACCACGGGCCTGGCCCTGGAGGTCGCAGCCGAGGGCATCCGGGTCAACTCCGTACGGCCGGGCCTGATCCACACCGGGATCCACGCCCTGGGCGGCGAGCCCGGCCGGGTCGACCGGGTCGGCCCGCAGCTCCCGATGGGGCGCGGCGGCCGCCCCGAAGAGGTGGCCGAGTCGATCCTCTTCCTGCTCTCCGCCTCCTCCTCCTACACCACCGGCGCCTTCATCGACCTGGCCGGCGGCCGCTGAACCTCCTTCTCACCGCCAACTCCCCTGCCACCAAGCTACGGTGGCAACCATGACCGAGCGCGCCACCGACCTGCCGCCTGCCACGCCCGATCTCCTCCCGGCCGATCTCGTCCCGCCCGCCGACCCGACCGCCCCGGCCCTCCTGGACGTACCCGGCGTCCGCAACCTGCGGGACGCCGCGATCACCGGGGTCCGGCCCGGCCTGCTCTACCGCTCGGGCCACCTGGCCGAGTTGACCCCCGCCGGGGCCGACCGCCTGGGCGAACTCGGCCTGCGCACCGTGATCGACCTGCGCACCCCCACCGAACTGGCCCTCCTCCCGGACCAGCGCCACCACCTCGACTTCACCCACCTGCACCACCCCGTCCTGCCCGGACGCGAGGAGCGCGGCGACAACTGGCCGGTCGGGCAGACCGAGCTCTACCGCCACATGCCCGACATCGGCGGCCCCGCCATCGCCGCCACCGCCCGCCACCTCACCACCCCGGGCGCCCTGCCCGCCCTCGTCCACTGCGCCGTCGGCAAGGACCGCACCGGCCTCACCATCGCCGTCCTCCAACTCCTCGCCGGTGCCTCCCTCCCCGCCGTCCACGCCGACTTCCTCCGCTCCAACCCCAACCTCGGCCTCGCCCACGGCCCCATCCCCTACACCGACGAACACGGCAACGAAGGCATCTCCCACCCTGTCACCCCCCACCTCCTCACCACCGCCCTCACCCACATCCTCACCACCCACCCCTCCATCCCCGCCTACCTCCACCACCACGGCCTCACCCACCCCGAACTCGACACCCTCCAAACCCTCCTGGCCGGGTGAGACCCCTCCGGCCAGTCCCCGGCAAACCAGGGGTACGTGTCGGAACGACCTGCTAGAAACGGGCCCACCCGTCACCTGGGAGCTCGATGTGCCGCTGCCGTCCGATGTTCAGCACTTCACCGCGGTGACGACCGCCTGAGGACCGGGTCTGTACGGTGACCGGTGTATCTCCCGATCAAGGAAGAGCACCTGATGAGCGACGTGATCGCCTCGGTTGAGGCGGTTGAAGAGGTCCGGCC
>NZ_JBEOWY010000025.1:63666-105916 GCF_040296285.1 Kitasatospora sp. NPDC002227 | reverse complement strand
GTGCGACGGGGAGGACCCGTCGCACCGCCGCCACGCTGGAACGGTCGGACATCAGCAGGAGACGAGCGTCCAGCCGCCGGTCGGCTGGGACACGTTCGCGTACGACGTCTCGGTCATGCCGAAGTCCGTCGTCTTGACCTGGTAAGTGAAGAGCTGGTACTCCACCTCCAGCGCAATGCCCTGGTTCGGGGGTATCACGACCTTGACCCCGAACTGCACGTCTTCCTCGGAGTTGAGATTGTGGTTGACCTGGGCCTGGAGCGCGCCCTTCGCCGAGGCCGAGAGGTTGTCGCTGTACCCGTAGCTCACCTTGTAGGTGGAGTTCGCGGTCATCTCGGCGGGCAGATTGCTGTTGTTCCTGTGGCACGGCTGCCGCACGGTCGTCTTCGCGCCCACCTTGACGACGGTGGCGGACCTCGAGCTGACCCAATCCGTCACGGCGTCCCCGCAGCAGCCCCCGCGCTCGCCCGTGGGCTCCTCCGTGGCGGGGATCCCCGGGTCGGCGACGAAGACGTAGGGCTGCTTCGGGGCCGTGATGACGACCTGCGGGAGACCCGGGACCGGGTCGCCCACGTTCCCGGCGCTGTCGTCGATGGTGTCCTCGACGGGGTTCTGGTCGCCCGGGTCTTCGGGGCTCGGGTCCGGGTCGTCGCTGCCGACGACCGGGTCGCTGAAGTGGTCGCAGTCGGACATCGCGTCTCCGCCGCAGTCGCCGGCGACTGCCAGGGTCGGGGCGACCAGCGCGGGGACGGCGGTGAGCACGGTGGCGCCGAGTGCGGCGGCGACCACGAGGTTCCTGAGGTTCATTGTCTACTTCCGGTGCGGGGAGAGCGTCCGATCGCGGCCGGGCCCACGGTGGTGGCTCGGCGGCGCGGCGAAACAGTGGCAGAGCCGTGAGGGGGTTGGCCAGGATGAATTCCAGCCACCGCACCGGCGATCCGGTCACCTTGCGCAACGGGCGTCACGGGCTGTGCGGACGCCCTGCGGGGGTGGCCGCGCCGGACCGGCCGTCCGCTGTTGAGTGGGGCACTGACGAAGCTTCCATGGAGGGGCGGTGAAGGTCGGACGGATTGGTCGAAGCATGCCAAATAGGGCCGATGGGCGGGGGGCGGTAGCTACCAGTGATCAACTTCGGTCACGCGGCGCGCACGGTACCGGTCGGTAGACTGGCTTGATCGTTTTGCAGATCGTCCGGCAACCAGGCCGCCTCCGCTGGTGGAAGCGGTGAAATGCCCGTTGGGTGCCCTGCTGGGCGCCTTGGCTGCCCGTGACATTCCGTGGCGATTCCGGCCATGTCGAGCGCGTCCGGGGCGCCGGTGACGTCGGTGGACCCGTCGGCTTGTCAGTGGCGAGAGTCACGATGGGGTTACGCGGGCCAGGCCGGCCCGTGCCGCCCGTACACGGACCGGGGGAGCAGATGACCGTCAGCCAGCCCGAGACCGCTTCACCCGTCCCTCCGCAGGGGGGTGGCGGGCACCAGCCACCGTTGCCCGAGC
The DNA here is from genome assembly GCF_040296285.1 of Kitasatospora sp. NPDC002227. Taxonomy (NCBI): domain Bacteria; kingdom Bacillati; phylum Actinomycetota; class Actinomycetes; order Kitasatosporales; family Streptomycetaceae; genus Kitasatospora; species Kitasatospora sp. NPDC002227. Next base: position 104,420 of record NZ_JBEOWY010000025.1, on the reverse strand, counting down.
CGGTGCAGCCGTCGCTGCTGCCGCACGGGCGCGGGGCGGACGTGCACCCGGTACTGCTGCGGGCCTCGGCCCCGCCGGCGGCGCTGGATCTGCTGCGGCACGCGTTCGGGACGTTGGAGCGGGCGCGGGCGATGGAGGATCCGCTGCAGCGGTACGCGACGGCGCACCTGGCGGCGCTCCGGACCACGGCGGCGGTGCTGGCCGTGCGGGGGCGGCCGGAGACGAATCCGCGGCGCCGGAAGGCGATCCGCAGTGCGTGGGACGTGCTGCCGGAGGTCGCGCCGGAGCTGGCGGAGTGGGCGGTGTACTTCGCGGCGGGGGCCCGGCGGCGGGCGGCCGCGGAGGCGGGGATCTCCGGGGCGGCCAGCGCCCGCGACGCGGACGACCTGGTGCGCAACACCGCGCTGTACCTGCGGATCGTGCAGCGCCTGCTGCGCCTGGACGGCAGGCCCTGAGGGTGCGGGCGCAGGCCGGTGGCCGGTCTAAGGTTGGGGTCGTTCCGGTGTGATCACCCCTTGTGCCGAGGAGCCTGCCTTGTACCCGACGCGTCCCCAGAGTGCGCTCCGCACCGCCGTGGTGTGGGAGGTGGTGTCCGAGGCGCTGAGCCGGCGGGCCGCCGAGCTTGGCCAGCCGGTGCTCGACGTGCTGGACACCGGCGGCGGCACGGGCAACTTCGCGGTGCCCGTCGCCCGGCTGGGCCACCGGGTGACGGTGGTCGACCCGAGCCCGGACGCGCTGTTCGCGCTAGAGCGGCGGGCCGCCGAGGCCGGCGTCACCGAGCTGGTCCGGGCCGTGCAGGGGGACACCCAGACCCTGCCCGAGGTGATCACGGCCGGCTCGGTCGACGCGGTGCTCTGCCACGGCGTGCTCGAGGTGGTGGACGACCCGGCCGAGGCGCTGGGCAACCTGGCCGGGACGCTCCGCAAGGGCGGCCTGATCAGCCTGCTGGCCGCCAACCGCACCGGTGCCGTGCTGGCCCGTGCGCTGGCGGGCCACTTCACCGAGGCCCAGGCGCTGCTCGAGTCGGCCGACGGCCGCTGGGGCACGGCCGACCCGATGCCGCGCCGGTTCACCGGCGAGGAGCTCGGCGCGCTGGCGGAGGCGGCCGGGCTGCGGGTGGAGTCGGTGCACGGTGTCCGGGTCTTCGCCGACCTCGTCCCCGGTGTGCTGGTGGACACCGAGCCGGGCGCGGCCGAGGCGCTGCTCCGGCTGGAGCAGGCCGCCGCCGAGCAGCCCGCCTTCCACGCGGTGGCGACCCAGCTGCACCTGCTGGCCGCCCTGGTCTGAGCCGGTGCCCGGTGCTCGGGCACTTGTCCGCTCCGCTGGGCGTTGGGCAGCGTGCGGGACACCGCGCGGACGTGGCCCGGGCCACGCGGGTTCGACCACCCCGAACCTGGGCGGAGGACCGTATGATCTGGGTAAAGCCGGAAAGCATGACAGCCAGACGCATGGGGCATATGGACCACACAAGGCCGGGCCAGGGGTGGACTGGTTGCCCCGCGACCGACGAGTAGGAGGACTCCGTGCCGCTCTCGGAGCACGAGCAGCGACTGCTCGAGCAGATGGAGCGAGCGCTGTACGCCGAAGATCCCAAGTTCGCGTCAGCGCTTGAGGGAACCGGGCTGCGCACCTACACCCGTCGGAGGGTCTACCAGGCCGCCGCCGGGTTCGTGGTGGGCGTTGCTCTCCTGATGGGGGGCATGGTCGCTCAGCTGATCTGGGTGAGCGTCGTCGGGTTCCTGGTGATGCTGGGCTGCGCGGTCCTCGCCGTCACCGGCTGGAGGCGTGGCCCGGTCGGGCAGGGGGCAGGCGCCAAGCCGGCGTCGCCACCGCGACGAAAGGCCGGTGTGATGGACCGGATGGAGCAGCGCTGGCAACGCCGTCGGGACGAACACGACGGCATCTGAGTCGGTGGCTGCGGGCCCTTTCGGGCAGCAGTACAACGGAGACCTACCAAGAGAGGGCGGACAGTCGGTCGACTGTCCGCCCTCTTCCGTGTCCGCTCAGTCCTGCTTGCGGCGCCCCAGGTGCCCCAGGCGTCCCAGGCTCTCCAGCAGCCGCCGCAGCGGCGCGGTCGCCCGGGCCGTCGCGCGGGCGGAGGCCTCGGCGAGCCGGTCGCGGCGGGCCGCCAGCCGGTCGGCCCAGCGCCGGCGCAGCCGGGCGGTGGAGGCGGGCAGCAGGGTGGCCCGGGCCCGGGTGCGGCGGCCGGCCGCGCCCCGCAGCGCCTCGGTGGTGAGGCGGACGTCCGCGCCGAGCGGCGACTGCGGGCCCAGGTCGCGGGCGTAGAGCACCCGCTCGGTGGCCAGCGCCACCCGGCCCGCCGCGGCCTGGGCCGTGGCGTCCAGGCGCCCCGCCTCGGCGAGCCGCTGGACGGTACGGCGAGGGGTGGCCGCGTCGTCCGGCGGGATGCCGAGGTCCCAGGCGCTGTCGATCAGCTCCTCCCAGGCGGCCAGCACCTGTTCGTCGCTCAGCTCGGGCGCCCCCGGCAGGTGCCGTCCGGCGCCCAGGCGGCGCCTTCGCAGCCGCAGCCGCCACAGCATCGGCGCCAGCAGCGCCCCCACCAGCAGCAGGGTCACCGCAAAGGTGGTCAGCGCCTGCCAGGTGAGGAACCACGGGGTGTGGTGCGGGGTGACGATCACGGCCGGCTTGTCGTTGCCGCAGTCGTCGAGCTGGTGCGCCCGCACCACGCAGCTGCTGCTGGCGCTCGGCCCGCCGCTGGCCATGGCCGAGGCGGAGCCGCTGGGCGCGGCGGAGGAGGCCGACGGCGCGGGGGCCGCCTGCTCGCGGGTGTACGGGGGAGGTGAGCCGCGGCTCGGGGTGGGCTCGAAGCGCAGCCAGCCCGTACCGGCGAAGTACAGCTCCGGCCAGGCGTGGTAGTCCTCGCTGCGCTCCAGGTACTGGGTGTCACTGACCGGCTTGCCGGGGGCGAAGCCGATCGCGACCCGGGAGGGGATGCCCAGGTAGCGGGCCATCGCGGCCATCGTCCCGGCGAAGTGCACGCAGAAGCCGGTCCTGTCGGTCAGGAAGCGCACCATCGCGTTGCTGTCCGTCGAGGGGTCGACCTGCAGCTGGTAGTGGAACTCCGAGCTGGTGAACCAGTCCTGCAGTGCCACCGCCTTGTCGTAGGCGGTCAGCTTGCCGGCGGTCTGCCGGGTGGCGGCCGACGTGATCTGCGGGGGGAAGGCGGAGGGCAGGCCGCCGTAGCGCGTGATCACGTCCGGCGGCGGGGGCCCGGCCTTGCGGAGCTGCTCAGGGGTGGGCTGGAGGTCCGTGCTGACGACCTGGTAGCTGATACCGGCGATCTTCTGGCCCTTGTCCGCGACCACCTCGCGGCTGCTCGGCTCGAACCGCCAGTTGCCGCGCACCATGACCCGCTCGGCGGGGTACGGCAGCGGGAGCCACTGGGTGTCGAGCTTGTCGGTCACCGCGACCTGGGTCTGGACCGACGAGCGGGGCACCGAGTCGGCCAGACCCTCGACCGGGGGCAGGACGGAGGGCAGGGCCTGGGCCGGCTGCTTGGAAGCGGTCCAGTTGGCGCCGTCGAAGGTGTCGAGCGTGGCGATCCGCATGTACTGCTGCGAGGCGTCGCCGGTGGTCGTGAAGTTGAAGAGCGGGGTGTCGGACGGGTGGTTGAGGTTCCTGGTCAGGTTGACCACCGGGTCGAGCGAGGTCACGCCCCCGTTGCCCTTGCCGCCCGAGCCGCCGAAGCCGCCGCCGTCGATCAGGCCGAGCCCGCCGTTCGGTACGAAGACCGGCAGCACGAGCGCGCAGACCAGGGCCAGCAGGCCGATCCGGTGCCCGCTGTGCGAGAGCGGCCCCGGGGTGCCCTGGGCACCCGAGCCGTGGAAGACCCGGCCCCAGCGGGAGAGCCGGTCCTGGCCCTCGGCGAAGAGCAGCAGCAGGTAGCCGGTGGCGGCGAGCAGGAACCAGAACCACGCCCCGCCGCCCCCGGTCAGCCCGGTGCCGACCGAGTACAGCGCGAGCAGCGGGAGCCCGGCCACCGCCGCCCGGCGGAAGGTGACGGCGAGCGCGTCCACCGCGACGGCGATCAGCGCCACCGAGCCGGCCAGCACGAACTGCAGGCCGTGGGTGGAGGGCGCCGGGATGGCGTACTCGTTGATGTCGTTGCCGGCGTCGGTCAGCAGCTGGCTCACGGCCTGGGCCGTCCGGGTGCCCGGCAGCACCCCGTACGCGAGCGAGGAGCCGAGGCTGGTCACCAGGAGGGCGTAGACCACCACGAGCAGCTGGGCGAGGACGGTCAGCGCGCGGGGCAGGGCCAGCCGGCGCAGGCCGGCCCCGGCCCCGGCCGCGACGATGATCAGGAAGAAGCCCTGGCCGATCCACCCGGCGGGGTGGAGCAGCGGGGTGAGGCAGAAGGTGGCCAGTGCGGTGGCCAGGGCCGCGAAGAGGGTCAGCTTGGCGCGGGTGGTCATGAGCCGGCCTCCGTTCGGTAGGGGGCGGCCGGGGTGGCGCGGTCGGCCAGCCGCCACAGGGCGGGCAGCGAGTCGCCGGCCCGGGCGGGCAGGACCGTCCAGCCGGCCTCGCGCAGCCGCTGCTCCTCGCGGCGCTGGGCCGGGTCGGGCGTGTCGGGCAGCAGGGCGCGCAGCCCGGCCCAGGTCGGGGTGTCGAGCAGGATGGCCACGGCGGTGCCGACCTGGCGGCGCAGCCGGGCGAGGCGGTCGAGCTGCTCGTCGTCCAGGGCGCCGAGCACCGCGACCAGCAGGCCCTCGCCGCCCAGGCGCAGGACCGATTCGGCGCGGTGCAGGCCGCCGCCGTCGGAGTACCCGATCACGGCCAGCGCGTCGAGCAGCAGGCCGGCGGACTCGGCGACGGTGCCCTGGCCGCCGGCCTCCGGGCCGGGCACGGCCTGGCCGGTGTCGGTGAGCAGGCGGGTCTGGTAGCCGCGCTCCAGCAGGTGGACGCCGACCGAGGCGGCGCAGCTGACGGCCCACTCCAGCGAGGAGGCCGGTCCGCTGCCCCGGTGGGCGATCTCGCGGGTGTCGAGCAGCACGGTGGCGCGGGCCCGCAGGGGCTGTTCCTCGCGGCGCACCATCAGCTCGCCGTAGCGGGCGGTGGACTTCCAGTGCACCCGGCGCAGGTCGTCGCCGTGCCGGTACTCGCGGGGGATGACGTCATCGTCGCCGGCCAGGGCCAGCGTGCGGTTGTGGCTCTCGCCGTGGCCGGCGGACTCGCCGGGCAGCCGCACCGGCGGCAGGCTCTGCACCTGCGGCACCACGGTGAGCACGTCGGCGGCGCTGAAGGCCCGGGTGAGCTCGCACATGCCGAACGGATCGGCCACCCGCAGCTGGAGCGGCCCCAGCGGGTAGCGCCCGCGCAGGTCCGAGCGGACCCGGTAGGAGACCTCGCGGAAGCCGCGCGGCTCGACCCGGTCCAGCACGAAGCGCGGGCGCGGCCCGAGCACGTACGGCACCTTGTCCTCGAGCAGCAGCAGGCCGGTGGGGACGCGGGAGACGTTGTCCAGCCGCAGGTGCACCCGGGCCTCCTGGCCGGCGGCGGCCCGGTGCGGGGTGAGGCGGCGGCCGGAGGCGACCCGGTAGCGGGTGCGCAGTAGCAGCGCGGCGGAGATCAGCGGCAGGGCGGCGAGCAGCATGCCGACCTGGAGCAGGGCGTCCTGTCCGAAGACGTACGCGCAGAGCACGGCGGTGATCCCGGCGGCGAGGAAGGAGCGGCCCCGGGTGGTCAGGCCGCGCAGGCCCTGGCGCAGCCCGGAGACCTGGCCGGTGCGGCCGGGCTTCTCGGTCCGGTCCACCGTCAGGCCCGGCCCTGCGGGCGGGGGATGGGCAGCCGGGCGACCAGGTCCTGGACGATCTGCTCGGCGGAGCGGCGGCTCAGCTGGGTCTCGGCGGTGGGGATCAGGCGGTGGGCCAGCACCGGCACGGCCAGGGCCTGGATGTCGTCGGGCAGCACGTAGTCGCGGCCGTCCAGGGCGGCGGCCGCGCGGGCGGCCCGGACCAGGTGCAGGGTGGCGCGGGGGGAGGCGCCCAGGCGCAGCTCGTGCGAGGTGCGGGTGGCCGCGACCAGTTCGACGGCGTAGCGGCGGACCGGGTCGGCCACGTGGACGGTGCGGACGACCTCGATCAGCTTGAGGATGTCGTGCGCGTGGGCGACCGGCTGCAGGTCGTCCAGCGGGTTGGCGCCGCCGTGCAGGTCGAGCATCTGGAACTCGGCCTCGGCGCTCGGGTAGCCGATCGAGATCCGGGCCATGAAGCGGTCGCGCTGGGCCTCGGGGAGGGCGTAGGTGCCCTCCATCTCCACCGGGTTCTGAGTGGCGACGACCATGAACGGCGAGGGCAGCTCGTAGCTGGTGCCGTCGACGGTGACCTGGCGCTCCTCCATCGACTCCAGGAGGGCGGACTGGGTCTTCGGCGAGGCGCGGTTGATCTCGTCGCCGACCACGATCTGGGCGAAGATCGCGCCCGGGCGGAACTCGAAGTCGCGGCGGTTCTGGTCGAAGACGCTGGTGCCGGTGACGTCGGAGGGCAGCAGGTCGGGGGTGAACTGGATGCGGCGCACCGTGCAGTCCAGGGACTTCGCGAGTGCCTTCGCGAGCATGGTCTTGCCGACCCCGGGGACATCCTCCAGGAGCAGGTGGCCCTCGGCGAGCAGGACCGTGAGGGCGATCCGGACGGCCTCCGGCTTGCCCTCGATGACGCTCTCCACGGAGGCCCGGACGCGCTCGACCACTGCGCTCAGCTCGTGCAGCCCGGCGGGGCGGCCCCCGCCGCCGCCTGCTGCGGTGGTCTGTCCGTTGAACGTCGTCACGCTTGTGCTCCCAGCCCTGTGTCCCCCGGCTCCCCCATTACGGGCCGGTCCATCCCGCGCATTCTCCACCGACGGGCGGCCGAAAGTCACCCACACGAATGACTTGCACCATTCAGGGGCGCGGGGAACCGCGCGAAGCGGTGGGCCGCAGGCCGTGCATGGTCGGCAGCGCAGTTCCCCGCGCCCCGGGACAGTGCAACTGGATCTCTGCGGAAGTCGGCAGGTCGGCTTCTTCCGACTTCGCGCAGTTCCCCGCGCCCCTGGCTTCTACCGAACGTCAGTGGATTTCGCGGAGCAGCCCGGTGTGGACGTCGAAGACGAAGCCGCGGACGTCGTCGGTGTGGAGCAGGAAGGGTGAGGTCCGGACTCGCTGCATGGACTGGCGGACGTCGCCGTCGAGGTCGACGAAGGCTTCGACGGCCCACTGGGGGCGCTGGCCGACCTCGAGTTCGAGTTCGCGGCGGAAGTCCTCGGTGAGGCCGAGGAGGCCGCAGCCGGTGTGGTGGATGAGGGCGATCGAGCGGGTGCCCAGGGCGCGCTGGCTGATGGTGAGCGAGCGGATGGTGTCATCGGTGACCACTCCGCCGGCGTTGCGGATGACGTGGGCGTCGCCGAGCTCCAGCCCGAGCGCGGCGAACAGGTCGAGGCGGGCGTCCATGCAGGCCACCACGGTGACCTTCTGGACGGGTCGGGCGTCCATGCCACCGTCCTCGAAGTGCACGGCGTAGGCACGGTTCGACGCGACGAAGCGGTCGATGATGGTGGCGTGCTCGGTGGTGGGCTCAGTCATACCGCTGACGCTAATGGGATCGAGGCCGTAGCGGTGACGGCGGGGAGCAGCTGCTTCGCCGGTGTGACGGAGCACATAGCGGGGCGCAGGGGGCGCACGCGGGAATTCGGCGGACTTGTCCGGATCTGTCCCGGCGTGCGGGGAGCGGCACGCGGCCCTGCGCAGAGTGCCGTCCGGCGGCCGCGGCAGGGCTGCGACCTGCGAGGACGGATACCTCCGCCCGGGTGGTGCGCCGTCGCGGACGATTGACTCGGACCCCTGCCGCGATAGAGTTGCCGCGCAGTGGAGCACACCCGCCGCGCGCCGTCAACCGCGCGCCGAGGGGCGCCCGGCGCGTACGCAGCCCGTGGCCTCCACCCGCTCCGTGGCCACCCGGCGCACCTTCCCCGGTGCCTGGCGGTCACTCCTTCCCCAGGCGAGCGGGCGGGGACCACGGGCGGCGTGCGGGGAACCGCTCGCGGTGGGCCAAAATGGGGCGGTCACCTCCGCTGATCACCGAAGAAGGGCGCCACCGCGCATGAACACCGAAGACCCGGCAGGCAAGCACGTCTCGGTGATGCTGCAGCGCTGTGTGGACGCGCTGGCCCCCGCGATCTCCGCGCCCGGCGCGGTGGTGGTGGACTGCACGCTCGGCCTCGGCGGCCACAGCGAGGCACTGCTCACCCAGTTCCCCGAAGTCCGGCTGGTCGCCACCGACCGGGACCCGTCGGCCCTGCGGCTGGCCGGGCAGCGGCTGGAGCGCTTCGGCGACCGCGCGACGCTGGTGCACGCCGTCTACGACGAGCTGCCGCAGGTACTCGAGCGGCTCGGGATCGACCAGGTGCAGGGCATCCTCTTCGACCTCGGGGTCTCCTCGATGCAGCTGGACGAGGCCGAGCGCGGCTTCGCCTACGCGCAGGACGCGCCGCTGGACATGCGGATGGACCAGACCCGGGGGCAGACCGCCGCCGACGTGCTGAACACCTACAGCCACGGGCAGCTGGCGCACATCCTCAAGTTCTTCGGCGAGGAGCGGTTCGCCGGGAAGATCGCCTCGGTGATCGTCCGCGAGCGGGAGAAGGAACCGTTCACCACCAGCGCGCGTCTGGTGGAGTTGGTGAGGAACGCCATTCCGGCCGCCACCCGGCGCACCGGGGGCAACCCGGCCAAGCGGACCTTCCAGGCGCTGCGGATCGAGGTCAACGGCGAGCTGGAGGTGCTTGACCGGGCGATCCCGGCGGCGCTCGACGTGCTCGCCCTCGGCGGCCGGATCGCGGTGATGTCCTTCCAGTCGCTGGAGGACCGGCTGGTGAAGCAGCACTTCGCCGCCGCCGCGACCAGCACCGCGCCGCCCGGGCTGCCGATCGTGCCGGAGGAGCACCAGCCCTGGCTGAAGCTGCTCACCCGGGGGGCCGAGCTGCCCACCGAGGAGGAGATCGAGGAGAACCGGCGCGCCGCGTCCGTGCGGCTGCGCGTGGCGGAGAGGATCAGGAACACCCCCCGGGCCTGATCGGGGTGACGGGGGCGGGAACGGCGAGGGAGAAGAGCGGTGCCGGTGGTCGGCGGGAAGACCCGGGACAGGGCGGTCCCCGGGCAGGGGGGCAGGCCCCGGCTGAACGTCCGGATCGCGGTGCGGCCCGCGCGGGGGCGGGTGCCGTTCGTGGTCCTGGTGGTGGCGCTGCTCTCGGGCGGGCTGCTCGGGCTGCTGGCGCTCAACACCGCGCTCAACGAGGGCACCTTCGAGCTCTCCAGGCTGCAGAAGCAGACCACCGAGCTGACGGACCAGCAGCAGACCCTGCAGAAGCAGATCGACCAGGGCGCGGCGCCCGACGCACTCGAGCGCCGCGCCCGCGAGCTCGGCATGGTGCCCGGCGGCGACCCGGCCTTCCTGACCGACGACGGCAAGGTCCTCGGCAAGCCCGGCCAGGCGAGTGACGGGCCGCCCGTGCCCCGTACCAACAACCAGCTCTGGGGGCAGCCGACGGTTGCCCCGTCGCCGAGCGCGGTGCCCGGTGACGGCGCCGGGGTGCAGATCGCCACGGCTCCGCCGGTTACGGCTGGGGGGACGGCGCGGTGAAGCACGTGCAACTTGCTCCTGCGGGCCGGGCGGCCGTCCGTACCTTCCGGATTCGCGCAGTTCCCCGCGCCTCTGAGGGGTCGCCGCCCCAGCTCGGGGGTGCGGCCCGATGAGTACTCCGCGTCAGCCTTCCCGTCCCCGTCCCCGTCCCCGTCCGCCGCACCCGCGTGGTGCCGCCCCCCGGCCGCGGCCGGCCGCGCCGCGGCGGCCGGCGCCGCAGCCGCCGAAGGCGATCCGGTTGGCGGATTCGAAGCGGCGGTTGCGGTTGGTGACGTTCACGCTCGGGTTGGTGCTGACGGTGTTCGCCGGGCGGCTGGTGCAGTTGCAGCTGCTGGACTCGGACCAGTTGGCGGCCGGGGCGGTGGCGAACCAGTACGTGGACCTGCCGGTCCCGGCCGAGCGCGGATCGATAACGTCCGCCGACGGGGTGGTGCTGGCCGCCACCGTGGACGCGTACGACGTCGTCGGTGACCCGACCCTGTACGCCCCCGACAAGCTGCACGTCCCCGACGGGCCGGAGCAGGCCGCCGCGCTGCTCGCGCCGATCCTCGGCCGGACCAAGGAGCAGCTCGCGGCGGCCCTGCACACTCCCAAGACCCGCTGGGTGATGCTCGCGCCCCGGCAGAGCCCGGAGACCAAGAAGCAGATCGCCGACCTGCGCACCGAGCTGGCCAAGCAGGCTGACACCAAGGCCTGCCGGGCCCAGAAGGCGCTGCTCGGCAAGCCCGCCGACCAGGGCGGCCGGCAGTACCTGGACGCCGCCTGCGTCAACCCGCTGGCGGGGGTGAGCCCGACCGAGACCAAGCGGCGGACCTACCCGGCGGACGGTCTGGCGGCCAACCTGGTGGGCTTCACCAACGCGGACGGCATCGGCACCGGCGGTCTGGAGCTGCAGTACGAGAAGGAGCTGGCCGGCCGGGCGGGCCGGGCCACCGGGGCCTCGGTGGGGGGCCGGGCGGTGGCCACCGGCAGCGGCAGCCTGCCCGCGGTGCCCGGCAGCGACCTGCGGCTGACCATCGACCAGGACATCCAGTGGGCCGCCCAGCGGGCGATCACCGACCAGGTGGCCAACGCCGGGGCGGAGAAGGGGTACGTGATCGTCCAGGACGTGAAGACCGGTCAGGTCCTGGCGATGGCCACCTCCCCGGGCTTCAACCCCAACGACCTGGCGCACGCCAGCAACTCCCAGCTGGGCAACCCGGCGGTGCAGGACGCGTACGAGCCCGGCTCGACCGCCAAGCTGATGACCATGGCGGCCGTGCTCGACACCGGCACGGCCAACTGGGACGCCCATGTCACGGTGCCCAACACCCTGCAGCGCTCGGACCGGGTCTTCCACGACGACGTGGACCACGAGACCTGGTACCTGACGCTGGCCGGGGTGCTGGCCAAGTCCTCCAACATCGGCACCATCGAGGCGGCCGAACACCTGGGCAAGACCCAGCCGGAGGCCAACCAGGTGCTCGGCGACTACCTGCACCGGTTCGGGATCGGGCAGCCGACCGGGATCGGCTTCCCCGGGGAGACCAAGGGCATCCTGGCCAAGCCGGAGGACTGGAAGGGCTCGCAGCAGTTCACCATCCCGTTCGGCCAGGGCCTGAGCGTGAACGCCCTGCAGGCGACCTCGGTCTTCTCCACCATCGCCAACGGCGGGGTGCGGGTGGCGCCGAGCCTGCTGGCCGGCACCACCGGGCCGGACGGGCGGTACGTGCCCGCCCCGCCCGGGGCTGAGACCAGGGTGGTGAAGCCGGAGACGGCCAAGACGCTGACTGAGATGCTGGAGTCCGTCGTCACCGACGAGCAGGGCACCGGCAACAAGGCCCAGATCCCGGGCTACCGGGTCGCCGGGAAGACCGGAACGGCCAACCGGGTGGACCCCAAGACCGGCAAGTACTCCGGCTACACCGCCTCCTTCATCGGCTTCGCGCCGGCCGAGGCACCCCGGGTCACCGTCTCCTGCGTGATCCAGGACCCGGTGAACGGCCACTTCGGCGGTCAGCTCTGCGGGCCGGTGTTCAAGCAGGTGATGGAGTTCACGCTGAAGACCCTGCAGGTCGCGCCCAGCGGCAGCGAGGCGCCCAACCTGCCCGTCGACTGGAAGCCCTGACAAGGGACGGCTCCGCTCAAGGTGATGATATGAACGCGCTCGACCCGTCCCGGTTTGGCCCTGGGGCCCCTTCGGCCGATAGCCTGCCCGCCGTGCCGAAACCCGATCAAATCTCCGCAAGCCCCCCGCGCCCGAGCGCCCGGGTGGCCACGCCGCTCGCCGAGGTGGCCCGCCTGCTCGGCCTGCCCCCCGTCGAGGGCGGCCCGGTCACCGGCATCACCCACGACTCCCGCGCGGTGCGCCCGGGCGACGTCTACGTCGCCTTCGGCGGCGCCAACGCGCACGGGGCGAGCTTCGCCGGCCAGGCCGCCGAGGCCGGGGCGGTGGCACTGCTGACCGACGCGGCCGGGGCCGAGCTGGCGGCCGGCAGCGGCTTGCCGGTGCTCCTGGTGGAGAGCCCGCGCGCCGTGATGGGCGAGCTGGCCGCCGAGCTCTACCGGCACCCGGCCGAGCGGCTGCTGACCATCGGTCTGACCGGCACCAACGGCAAGACCACCACCTCGTACCTGGTCGAGGGCGGCCTGCGCGGTGCGGGCAGGCTGCCCGGCGTGATCGGCACCGTGGAGATGCGGGTCGGCGAGGAGCGGATCAAGAGCCAGCACACCACGCCGGAGTCCACCGACCTGCACGCCGTGCTGGCCGTGATGGGCGAGCGCGGCGCCGACGCGCTGGTCATGGAGGTCTCCAGCCACGCGCTGGTCTACGGCCGGGTGGACGGGGTCGTCTACGACGTCGCGCTGTTCAACAACCTCACCCCCGAGCACCTGGACTTCCACCCCGACATGGAGGACTACTTCCGCGCCAAGGCCCGGCTGTTCCAGCCGGACAAGGCCCGGCGCGGGGTGGCCAACTTCGACGACGCGTACGGCCGCCGGCTGGCCGCCGAGGCCCCGATCCCGGTGGCCACCTTCTCGGCCAAGGGCGCGGAGGCCGCCGACTGGCGGGCCGTGGACGTGCAGCTCGGCCCGATCGGCTCGACCTTCCGGGTGCTCGGGCCCGGCGGTGCCCAGGCCGACGCCTCGGTGCCGCTGCCGGGTGAGTTCAACGTCTCCAACGCGCTCGGCGCGATCGCCGCGCTGGTGACCGCCGGGCTGCCGCTCGCCGAGGCCGTGGCCGGGGTGGCCGCCGTCCCGGGCGTGCCCGGCCGGCTGGAGCGGGTGGACGCCGGGCAGCCGTACGTCGCCGTGGTCGACTACGCCCACAAGCCGGACGCCCTCAAGGCCGTCCTGGAGTCGCTGCGCGAGGTGACCAAGGGCCAGCTGCACGTGGTGGTCGGCTGCGGCGGGGACCGCGACCCCTTCAAGCGCGCCCCGATGGGCGGCATCGCCGCCCGCCTGGCCGACACCGCCGTGCTGACCAGCGACAACCCGCGCTCCGAGGACGCCCTGGCGATCCTCGCCACCATGCTCGGCGGCGCCGTCGAGGTGCCCGAGGCCGAGCGCGGCGAGGTGCTCGTGCTGCCCGACCGCGCCGAGGCCATCGCGCGGGCCGTGGCCCGCGCGCACGCGGGGGACACCATCCTGGTCGCGGGCAAGGGCCACGAGGTGGGGCAGTACGTCAAGGGGGAGAACCGCCCGTTCGACGACCGAGAGGTGCTGCGCGAGGCCATCGCGCACGCCGTCCGAGGAGCCAAGCACCAGTGATCGCACTCACTCTCGCCGAGATCGCCGAGGCCGTCGGCGGCACCCTGGACAGCGCCGACCCGGCCGCTCTCGTCACCGGCCCGGTCGACCGCGACTCGCGGCTGATGGGCCCCGGCGGCCTGTTCGCCTGCGTGGTCGGCGAGCGGGTGGACGGGCATGACTTCGCCGCCCGCGCGGTGGAGCTCGGCGCCGTCGCCGTGCTGGCCACCCGCCCGGTGGGGGTGCCCGCCGTGCTGGTCGAGGACGTGCTCGCCGCGCTCGCCAAGCTCGGCCGCGCCGTCGTCGACCGGGCCCCGCAGGTCTCGGTGGTGGGCCTGACCGGCTCGGTCGGCAAGACCAGCGCCAAGGACCTGATCGCCCAGGTGCTGGCCAAGCAGGGCGAGACCGTCTTCACCGAGGGCTCGCTCAACAACGAGATCGGCGCCCCGCTGACGGCGATGAAGGTCTCCGACACCACCCGGCACCTGGTGCTCGAGATGGGCGCCCGGCACAAGGGCGACATCGCCTACCTGACCACCGTCGCGCCGCCCACCGTCGGCCTGGTGCTCAACGTCGGCACCGCGCACGTCGGCGAGTTCGGCTCCAAGGCCGCCATCGCCGAGGCCAAGGGCGAGCTGGTCGAGGCCCTCACCAGCGAGGGAACCGCCGTGCTCAACGCCGACGATCCGCTGGTGCGGGCGATGGCCGAGCGCACCAAGGCCCGCGTGCTGCTGTTCGGCGAGAGCCCGGAGGCCGAGATCCGGGCCACCGGCGTTCGCCTGGACTCCACCGGCCGGCCATCGTTCACACTCGTCACCCCAGCCGGTTCCGCACCGGTACAGCTGCGCCTGTACGGTGAGCACCACGTCTCGAACGCCCTCGCCGCCGCAGCGGTGGCGGCGGCGCTCGGCATGTCCGTCGACGACACCGCCGCCGCCCTGGGCGAGGCGGGTGCGCTGTCCCGCTGGCGCATGGAGGTCGTCGACCGGGCCGACGGTGTCACCGTCGTCAACGACGCCTACAACGCCAACCCGGAGTCCATGCGGGCGGCGCTGCGGGCGCTGGTGTCGATCGGCGGCCGTGGCCCGGAGCGCCGCCGCACCTGGGCGGTGCTCGGTGAGATGCGGGAGCTCGGCGAGGACAGCCTCGACGAGCACGACGCCATCGGGCGCCTCGCCGTCCGTCTGGACGTCACCAAGCTGGTGGCGGTCGGCGGCCGGGACGCGGCCTGCATGGAACTGGGCGCGAGGAACGAAGGTTCGTGGGGTGAGGAGTCGGTGCTGGTGTCCGACGCGGACGCGGCGGTCGAGCTGCTGCGCGGTCAGCTGCGGCCTGGGGACGTGGTGCTGGTGAAGGCGTCCCGTTCGGTGGGTCTGGAGCGGGTCGCCGAGGCGCTACTGGCTGATGGAGCCGCCCAATGATGAAGCAGATCCTCATCGCGGGCATGATCGGCCTGGTGCTCTCGCTCCTCGGCACGCCCGCGCTGATCAAGCTCCTGGCCAAGAACGGCTACGGCCAGTTCATCCGCGACGACGGCCCCCGGGCCCATGCCAGCAAGCGCGGTACCCCCACCATGGGTGGCATCGCCTTCATCCTGGCCACTCTGGTCGCCTATTTCGTCACCAAGGCCGTCTCCGGCCAGTCGCCGACCGCCTCCGGGCTGCTGGTGCTGTTCCTGACGGTGGGTCTGGGCCTGGTCGGCTTCCTGGACGACTACATCAAGGTGGTCAAGCAGCGCTCGCTGGGCCTGCGGGCCAAGGCGAAGCTGTTCGGCCAGTCCTTCGTGGGTATCGCGTTCGCCGTCCTGTCGCTGCAGTTCCACGACGCCCGGGGCATCACCCCGGCGTCCACGAACCTGTCGTTCGTCCGGGACTTCAGCTGGTCGGTCGGGCCGGTGCTGTTCGTCATCTGGGCGTACTTCATGATCGCCGCGATGTCGAACGGCGTGAACCTCACCGACGGTCTGGACGGTCTGGCGACCGGTGCCTCGGTGATGGTCTTCGGTGCCTACGTCTTCATCGGCGTCTGGCAGTACGGCCAGAGCTGCGCCTACATGGCCAAGGCAACCGCCGACTGCTACGAAGTCCGTGACCCGCTGGACCTGGCGGTCGTGGCGGCGGCACTGATGGGCTCCTGCTTCGGCTTCCTGTGGTGGAACACCTCGCCCGCCAAGGTCTTCATGGGCGACACCGGTTCGCTGGCCCTCGGCGGCGCGCTGGCCGGGCTCGCGATCTGCTCGCGGACCGAGATGCTGCTCGCCCTGCTCGGCGGCCTCTTCGTGATCATCACCCTCTCGGTGATCATCCAGGTCGGCTCGTTCCGGATGACCGGCAAGCGCGTCTTCAAGATGGCCCCGCTGCAGCACCACTTCGAGCTCAAGGGCTGGAGCGAGGTGCTGATCGTGGTCCGGTTCTGGATCATCCAGGGCCTCTGCGTGGCCGTCGGCCTCGGCCTCTTCTACGCGGGGTGGGTGACGCAGTGACGGACTTCGCCGGTCTCCGGGTGGTCGTGGCGGGCCTCGGCCTGTCCGGGGTGAGCGCGGCCCGGGTGCTGCGCGACCTCGGCGCCGAGGTCACCGTGGTGGACGGCGGCGACAGCCCCGCGCTGCGCGAGCGGGTCGCCGAGCTGGGTGTCTCCGCCCAGCTGGGCGACGGCGAGACGCTGCCGAAGGGCACCGAGCTGATCGTCACCTCGCCCGGCTGGCCGCCGAACAGCCCGCTGTTCCTGGCGGCCGAGGCGGCCGGGGTGCCGATCTGGGGCGACGTCGAGCTGGCCTGGCAGCTGCGCAAGCCGCTGCCGGAGACCGGCGAGCCGGCCCCCTGGCTGGCCGTCACCGGCACCAACGGCAAGACCACCACCGTGCAGATGCTCGCCTCGATCCTCACCGCGGCGGGCAAGCGGACGGCCGCCGTCGGCAACGTCGGCGTCTCCGTCCTGGACGCGGTCCTCGCCGAGGAGCCGTACGACGTGCTCGCCGTCGAGCTCTCCAGCTACCAGCTGCACTGGGCCCCCTCGCTGCGGCCGCACTCGGCCGTGGTGCTCAACCTGGCGCCCGACCACCTCGACTGGCACGGCTCGATGGAGGCGTACGCCGCCGACAAGGGCCGGATCTACCAGGGCAACCAGGTCGCCTGCGTCTACAACCTGGCCGACCCGGCCACCGAGGCGCTGGTCATGGAGGCCGACGTCGAGGAAGGCTGCCGGGCCATCGGCTTCGGCCTCGGCTCGCCCGCACCCTCCAACTTCGGTGTGGTCGAGGGCCTGCTGGTCGACCGGGCGTTCGCCCCCGACCGGCAGAAGAACGCCGCCGAGATCGGCGCCGTCGAGGACGTCCAGCCGCCCGCCCCGCACAACATCACCAACGCCCTGGCCGCCGCCGCGCTGGCCCGTGCGTACGGGGTGGACACCAAGGCCGTCCGCGACGGCCTGCGGGCGTTCCGGCCGGACGCCCACCGCATCGCGCAGGTCGCCGTGGTGGACGGCGTCACGTACATCGACGACTCCAAGGCGACCAACACCCACGCGGCGGCCGCCTCGCTGGCGGCCTACGAGCCCGTGGTGTGGATCGCGGGCGGCCTGGCCAAGGGCGCGACCTTCGACGAGCTGGTGGCGGGAGCGGCCTCGCGGCTGCGGGCCGTTGTGCTGATCGGGGCCGACCGGGAGCTGATCCGCCAGGCGCTGGCGCGACACGCGCCGGATGTCCCGGTGGTCGAGGCCGCCACCGGCCAGACTGGGGCGGCGGCCATGGCCGAGATCGTCCGCACGGCCGCCGGACTCGCCCGAACGGGTGACACCGTCCTGCTCGCCCCGGCCTGCGCCTCGATGGACATGTTCACCAACTACGGCGAACGGGGCGACCTCTTCGCAGAGGCGGTAGGGCACCTCTAGGGGCGCGAGGAACTGCGCGGGTCAGTCGGCAGCACGTGCAACTTGCTCACGGAGCCCGACCGACTGCCCGCCTCTTCCGACTCGCGCAGTTCCCCGCGCCCCTGGGGTGCTGCCCCAATTCAGCAACGAGGAGTCAGCGTGGCCGGGCCACCGTCGAAACTGCGCGTGATCTCGGCGACGACCACTGTCTTCAAGTCGGCCGGGCCGCTCGGGCGGCTGGCTGCGTTCCGCGGCCGGATCGGGTACCTGCTGGCGCGGCCGCTGGCGCCGTACTACCTGATCCTGGGCGCGAGCATGCTGCTCGTGGTCCTCGGGCTGGTGATGGTGTTCAGCTCCTCGCAGATCCTGGTGATGCAGCGTCACCTGCCGATCACCTTCTTCTTCCGCAAGCAGCTGGTGGCCGTGCTGCTGGGCGGCGCCATGCTCCTCGTCCTGGCGAGAATGCCGCTCAAGCTGCTCCGCGCCCTGGTGTATCCCGCCCTCTGCGTGGTGATCGGGGCCCTGGTGCTGGTCGCCATCCCGGGCATCGGCCAGCAGGTCAACGGCAACCGGAACTGGATCAACCTGGGCTTCTTCCAGATCCAGCCCTCCGAGTTCGCCAAACTGGCGCTGGTGCTCTGGGGCGCCGACCTGCTCGCGCGCAAGCAGAAGACCGGGCTGCTCGACCAGTGGAAGCACCTGCTGGTGCCCCTGGTGCCCGGCACCCTGCTGCTCATGATGCTGATCATGATCGGTGGCGACATGGGCACCACGATGATCCTGATCGCGATGCTGTTCGGCCTGCTCTGGATGGTCGGAGCCCCGCTGCGGCTGTTCGGCGCGACGCTCGGCATCGCCGTGGTGGCCTGCACCGCGCTGATCATCACCGTGCCGCACCGGCTCGACCGCCTCGCCTGCATCGGCGTCACCAAGCCCGACCCGAACCTGAACTGCTTCCAGGCCCTGCACGGCCTGTACGCCCTCGCGGCGGGCGGCCTCTTCGGCTCGGGCCTCGGCGCCGGGGTGGAGAAGTGGGGTCAGTTGCCGGAGGCGCACACCGACTTCATCTTCGCCGCCACCGGCGAGGAACTCGGCCTGGTGGGGACGCTGTCAGTTCTCGGTCTCTTCGCGGCACTAGGCTACGCGGGTATCCGTGTGGCCATCAGCACGAAGGACCCCTTCGTCAGGTACGCCGCGGGAGCCGCCACCACGTGGATCATGGCGCAGGCCATGATCAACCTGGGGTCGGCACTGGGACTCTTCCCCATCGCGGGTGTCCCGCTCCCGCTGTTCTCCTACGGCGGGTCCGCCATGCTGTCGGCCCTGTGCGCCATCGGGGTGCTGCTCTGCTTCGCACGCAGCACGCCGGGAGCCAGGGCGGCCCTGGCCACAAGGAACAAGAACACCCGGCTCAGGACACGCCTGGCCCGGGTGCTGCCACGACGACGAACCACAGCGCGCCCTGCTCCCCGGCCGGCGCGCAGGGAGCGGTGAATTTCGGTGCATGTCGTACTCGCCGGCGGCGGGACCGCCGGTCACATCGAACCGGCCCTCGCCCTCGCGGACGCCCTCCGCAGGCACGACCCGACCATCGGGATCACCGCCCTCGGCACCGAGCGCGGCCTGGAGACCCGCCTGGTGCCCGAGCGCGGCTACCAGCTGGAGCTGATCCCGGCCGTACCGCTGCCCCGCAAGCCCACCCCCGAGCTGATCACCGTGCCCGGCCGCCTGCGCGGCACCGTCCGGGCCGCCCAGGAGATCATCGAGCGGGTCAAGGCCGACGTGGTGGTCGGCTTCGGCGGCTACGTCGCGATGCCCGCGTACCTGGCGGCCAAGCGCGCCGGGGTGCCGATCGTGGTGCACGAGGCCAACGCCCGCCCGGGTCTGGCCAACAAGATCGGCGCCCGGTACAGCGACTTCGTCGCCGTCTCGACCCCGGACTCCAAGCTGCGCGACTCGCGGTACATCGGCATCCCGCTGCGCCGCACCATCGCCACCCTGGACCGGGGCGCGGTGCGCCCGGAGGCCCGGCACTACTTCGGCCTCGACCAGCGCCTGCCCACCCTGCTGGTCTCCGGCGGCTCGCAGGGCGCCCGCCGCCTGAACGAGACCGTCCAGGCGATCGCCCCCCGGCTCCAGCAGTACGGCGTGCAGATCCTGCACGCGGTGGGCCCGAAGAACGAGCTGCCGGTGATCGACGACATCCCCGGGATGCCGCCGTACCGCGCGGTGCCGTACGTGGACCGGATGGACCTCGCCTACGCCGCCGCCGACCTGATGCTCTGCCGGGCCGGCGCGATGACGGTGGCCGAGCTGGCCGCCGTCGGCCTGCCCGCCGCCTTCGTGCCGCTGCCGATCGGCAACGGCGAGCAGCGGCTGAACGCCCAGCCGATGGTCAAGGCGGGCGGCGGTCTGCTGGTGGACGACGCCGAGCTGACCCCGGACTGGGTGCTCTCGAACGTGCTGCCGGTGCTCACCAACCCGCAGAAGCTGTGGGAGATGAGCAACGCCGCCGCCGCGTTCGGCCGCCGGGACGCGGACGACCTGCTGGTGCGGATGGTCTACGAGGCCGTCGCCGCTGCCCGTGGTGGCCGACGCCGTGGCTGAGACCGGGCCCGCCGACGACTGGGACGAGGAGGAGCCGGCCCTGCCCCGGCTCCGGCTCTCCCGGCGCGGGGTGGTGGTGCTGAGCGTGCTCGGCGCGCTGCTCGCCGGCGGGCTCGGCTGGCTGGTCTTCTTCTCCTCGGTCCTGGACGTGCGCTCGGTCGCCGTCCAGGGCCTGGAGAGTGGTCAGCTGACGAACGACCAGGTCGCCGCCGCGCTCGGGGACGCCACCCACGGCCCGCTGGCCCGGGTCGACCTGGGTGCGGCCGAGCGCCGGGTGGCGGCCGTCCCCCGGGTGGCCAAGGCCGAGATCTGGCGCGGCTGGCCGCACACCCTGCGGGTCAAGCTGGTGGAGCGCAAGCCGGTGGCCGCCGTCAAGTCCGAGGACGGCACATTCACCCAGGTCGACGCCGACGGGGTGAGCTTCGCCACCGGGCCGACCGCCCCCGCCGGAGTGCCGGTGGTGGAGCTGGCCCTCAGTCAGCAGGCGAACGAATCCCTTGGGGTGATCTCCCGTCCGGAGCTGGTCCGGGCCGCCGTGACGGTGGCCGCGGGCCTCCCGGAGGCGGTCGCCAAGCGGGCCGGAGCGGTTCGGGTGTACTCGTACGACGACATCGAACTGCAGCTCAGCGACGGTGTGGTGGTGCGCTGGGGGAGTGCGGACCGCACCGGGCGAAAGGCCAAGGTGCTGACGGCGCTGCTCGGTCAGAAGGCCACGAACTATGACGTGAGTGCGCCGGAGGCGCCTGCGGTGTCCTCTTGATCGGGTAAGTTCTAGGGCTGAGGGTGGGGTTGACGCAGTCTTGGCCGCGGCTCGACCCTTGGTGGTCACCCCGGTTTCACCGGGTGGTCGATGATCACATAGGCTCAAAAGAAAAAAGGGACGCTCGGCGTGTTCGTTGAACACCCGGCCTCGTCCGACCTAGTGTCAACTGGCACAGACACATAGGTAACTCTAAAGCTCAAGTTTAGGGTTCGGGTCGGTGGTCGGAATTTCGGACATACGGTCACGAATCCGCGCTCCCACCCATCGACATCCGTCGGTTCTCCGTTCCCGTGGGGCCGACCCGGAAATTCGAGGCGAGAGGCCTTCGACGTGGCAGCACCGCAGAACTACCTCGCAGTCATCAAGGTCGTCGGTATCGGCGGCGGTGGTGTCAACGCCATCAACCGGATGATCGAGGTCGGTCTCAAGGGCGTCGAGTTCATCGCGATCAACACCGATGCGCAGGCCCTCCTGATGAGCGACGCCGACGTCAAGCTCGACGTGGGCCGTGAACTCACCCGGGGCCTCGGCGCCGGGGCGAACCCCGAGGTCGGCCGCAAGGCCGCCGAGGACCACCGCGAGGAGATCGAGGAGGTCCTCAAGGGGGCCGACATGGTCTTCGTCACCGCCGGTGAGGGCGGCGGCACCGGCACCGGCGGCGCGCCGGTCGTGGCCAACATCGCCCGCTCGCTCGGCGCGCTCACCATCGGCGTGGTCACCCGCCCCTTCACCTTCGAGGGCCGCCGCCGCGCCAACCAGGCCGAGGACGGCATCGCCGGGCTGCGTGAGGAGGTCGACACCCTCATCGTCATCCCGAACGACCGGCTGCTCTCGATCTCGGACCGCCAGGTCTCGGTGCTCGACGCCTTCCGCTCCGCGGACCAGGTGCTGCTCTCCGGTGTCCAGGGCATCACCGACCTGATCACCACCCCCGGTCTGATCAACCTCGACTTCGCCGACGTCAAGTCGGTCATGTCGGACGCCGGCTCGGCCCTGATGGGCATCGGCTCGGCCCGCGGTGAGGACCGCGCCAAGGCCGCCGCCGTGATGGCGATCTCCTCGCCGCTCCTCGAGGCCTCGATCGACGGCGCCCGCGGCGTGCTGCTCTCCATCTCCGGCGGCTCCGACCTCGGCCTGTTCGAGATCAACGAGTCCGCCCAGCTGGTCAGCGAGGCCGCCCACCCCGAGGCCAACATCATCTTCGGTGCCGTCATCGACGACGCCCTGGGCGACGAGGTGCGCGTCACCGTCATCGCCGCCGGCTTCGACGGCGGCCAGCCCCCGGCCATCGTGCGCGACCCCGTGGTCAAGTCGACCCCGGCCGCCACCACCCCGGCCGCCCCGGAGCGCCCGGCCACCCGCCCCTCCTACGGGAGCATCGGCTCGGTGACGGCGCGTCCGGAGGAGTCGCGCGCCGCCGAGGCGCCGGTCACCACCGCCCCGCCGGTGCCGCCGCAGGTGCAGCCCGCGCGGCAGCCCTTCGTCGAGAGCCCGGCCGAGGAGCTCGACGTCCCCGACTTCTTGAAGTAGGCGCAGGACGAATCACGTGCTCACTTCGCCCCTCCGCCAGGGGGCGGGGTGAGCACACTGCTGTCACCACCGACTTTTGGACCGCTGACACTCATGACGAACGACATCTACGCGGCGTTCCCGGACCGCCCCGCCTTCGCGGCCGGCCTGACGGAGGCGCAGCTCGCGCGCTACGAGCAGCTCGGCACCAACCTCGAGGTGGTGGAGCGTCGGATCGCCGACGCCTGCGCGGCCGCCGGGCGCCCGCGCGAGGACGTGACCCTGGTCGTGGTGACCAAGACCTACCCGGCCGAGGACACCGCGCTGCTCGCCGCGCTCGGCGTCACCGACGTCGCCGAGAACCGCGACCAGGACGCCGCCCCGAAGGCCGAGCTCTGCGCCAAGCTGCCGCTGACCTGGCACTTCGTCGGCCAGCTGCAGACCAACAAGGTGCGCTCGGTGGTCTCGTACACGGACCTGGTGCACTCGGTGGACCGGGCCCGGCTGGTCGACTCGCTCTCGGCGGCGGTGCTCAAGCTGGAGCGCGGGCCGCTCGGCTGCCTGGTGCAGGTCGCGCTCGACAAGGAGGCCGGTGAGGGCGAGGGCCGTGCCGGAGTCGCCCCGGACGACGTGCTGGCGCTGGCGGACAGGATCGCCGACACGCCCGGACTGCAGCTGGCCGGTGTGATGACCGTCGCTCCGCTGGCGGGGCCGCTGGCCGGGGATCCGGCGCGTGCCTTCGATCGGCTGGCGGAAATCGCAACCGCCGTACGGGCGGCCCATCCTGCTGCCACCATGGTCTCCGCGGGAATGAGCGGTGACCTTGAGCAGGCCGTATCAGCCGGAGCGACACATGTACGCGTCGGTACGGCGGTGCTCGGAGTGCGGTCACCGCTCCGGTAACGTCACCAGGTAGTAGATCACACTGCAGGACAAAACGGGACAGAAGCCTATAACTGTCCATGATTTGACGGACCGTGGATCGCTTTCTCCGCGGGCGAAGGCCGCCAGGTGACGGAGCCGATCCACCATGACGCGGAGGAGACAAGGAGCATGGCCGGCGCAATGCGCAAGATGGCGGTCTACCTCGGCCTCGTGGAGGACGAGACGTACGACGGCCAGGGGTACGACCCCGACGACGACTACGACACGGACCCCGAGCCGATGCGGACCGGACGCACGGAGGACCTCCAGCGGCCCGCCGCCGCGCCGGCCCCGGTCGCGCACATCGCTCCCCAGCCCGTCCCGGCCGCCGTGCCGATCCGGCCGGAGCCCCCGCGGATGGCCCCAGTGTCGTCCATCACACCCGACCGCCGCCACAACCTGGAGAAGAGCGCCCCGGTGATCATGCCCAAGGTCGTGAACGAACGTGAGCCGTACCGCATCACCACGCTGCACCCCCGGACCTACAACGAGGCCCGTACCATCGGGGAACAGTTCCGTGGCGGCACCCCGGTGATCATGAATCTGACCGAGATGGACGACACCGACGCGAAGCGACTCGTAGACTTCGCCGCTGGACTCGTCTTCGGTCTGCACGGCAGTATCGAGCGAGTGACGCAGAAGGTGTTCCTGCTGTCTCCTGCTAACGTCGACGTAACGGCGGAGGACAAGGCTCGGATCGCCGAGGGTGGGTTCTTCAACCAGAGCTGACCCGGCCACGACTTCACGTGTGGGTCCAACAACAGTGAGTGACTGACGGATCGTCGGTCAGGGAGAGGGAAGAACGGGATGGGGATCGTGAGGGACGTGCTCTTCTGGGCACTCACCGTCTTCCTGCTGATCCTGCTCTTCCGGCTCGTGATGGACTGGGTCTTCCAGTTCGCACGGTCCTGGCGTCCGCAGCGGGCCATGGTCATGGTCCTGGAAGCCACCTACACTGTCACGGACCCGCCGCTCAAGCTTCTTCGGCGCTTCATCCCGCCGTTGCGACTCGGGGGCGTGGCACTCGACCTGTCCTTCTTCGTACTGATGATCATTGTGTTTGTCCTGAGATCGCTCGTGCTGACTCTGCCGTCTTGAGCGCTGCACCAGGATGCCGGTTGTTGCCGACGATCACGTTGAGGTGAAGAGATGCCATTGACCCCCGAGGACGTTCGGAACAAGCAGTTCACGACCGTCCGCCTGCGCGAAGGCTATGACGAGGATGAGGTCGATGCCTTCCTCGACGAGGTCGAGGCCGAGCTGACGCGCCTGCTGCGCGAGAACGAGGACCTGCGGGCCAAGCTGGCCGCCGCGACTCGTGCCGCCGCGCAGAACCAGGCCAACATGCGCAAGGAGCAGCAGCCGCAGGACGCCCGCCCGGGCGCTCCCGTGCCGGCCGCCATATCCGGTCCTCCGGTGCCGGGCCAGCAGGGCCCCGGCCAGCCGATGGGCCAGCCGCAGCTCGGTGGCCCGCAGCAGATGGGTCAGCAGCAGATGGGCAACCAGCCCCTCGGCCTGCCCTCCGGCGCCCCGCAGCTCCCGGCCGGCCCCGGCCAGCAGATGGGCCAGCAGCAGATGCCGCAGCAGATGGGTCAGACCATGGGCGGCCAGCAGCAGCTGGTGCAGCCGATGGGCGGCCAGATGCTGCAGCCGATGGGCGGCCCGATGGGCCAGCAGCCCATGCAGCAGCAGATGGGCCAGACCATGGGCGGCCAGCAGCAGCTGCAGCCGATGGGCGGCCCGATGGGTCAGCAGCTCGGTGGCCCCATGGGCCAGCCGATGCAGCAGCAGCCTGGCGGCGACAGCGCGGCCCGCGTGCTCGCGCTCGCTCAGCAGACCGCGGACCAGGCGATCTCCGAGGCCCGTTCCGAGGCCAACAAGATCGTCGGCGAGGCGCGCAGCCGTGCCGAGGGCCTGGAGCGGGACGCCCGCGCCAAGGCCGACGCGCTGGAGCGGGACGCGCAGGAGAAGCACCGCGTGGCGATGGGCTCCCTGGAGTCCGCCCGCGCGACGCTGGAGCGCAAGGTCGAGGACCTGCGGGCCTTCGAGCGTGAGTACCGCACCCGCCTGAAGTCGTACCTGGAGACCCAGTTGCGTCAGCTGGAGTCGCAGGCCGACGACTCGCTGGCCCCGCCGCGGATCCCGGCCACGGCCTCGCTGCCGCCGGCCGCTTCCTCGATGGCGCCCGCCGGGTCGTCCGCGATGAGCAGCCAGCCCTCCTTCGGGGGTCAGCAGTCCTTCGGCGGCGGCACCAGCAGCCCGTCCTTCGGTGGCAACACCCCGTCGTTCGGCGGCCAGTCGGGCGGCTTCGGCTCCCAGCCGAACGGTGGCGCGGCCTCCCAGATGGCGCCGGTCGGCATGACCCAGCCGATGGCCGCGGTCCGCCCGCAGCCGCCGCAGCCGATGCAGCAGGCTCCGGCCCCGATGCGCGGCTTCCTCATCGACGAGGACGGCGACAACTAAGCAGCAACCACGAACGCCCCTGTCCGCGAGAGCGGGCGGGGGCGTTTTTGGCATGCGGGCGAGTTGCACTACCCAGGGGCGCGAGGAACTGCGCGAGGTCGGGAGAAGCCGACCTGCCGCTCTTCCGCAGAGAGCCAGTTGCAAATGCTAGGGGCGCGAGGAACTGCGCGAGCGCGGAAGGCTCCGACCTGGACTCTTCCGGTTTCGCGCAGTTCCCCGCGCCCCTGGGTAGTGCAACTGGCTGTGGGGTGCCTAACCCTTTAGGCCTTGCGGAGCTGGAAGCTCAGGCCGAGGGACTCGTCGGTGAAGGTCTCCGAGTCCCAGTCCGCCGCGCCGGCGGCGAAGTCGGTGGCGAGGACTTCGTCGGCGACCAGGCGGGTGTGTTCGGCGATGGCCTCGGCGGTCTCCTCCGCCGTGGCGCGCCAGCGCAGGACGATGCGGTCGGCGACGTCCAGGCCGGAGTTCTTGCGGGCCTCCTGGATCTGGCGGATGGCGTCGCGGGCGACGCCGAGCCGCTTGAGCTCCGGGGTGAGGTGCAGGTCCAGGGCGACGGTCGCCCCGGCCTCGTTGGCCACGGCCCAGCCCTCGCGCGGGGTCTCGGTGATGATCACCTCATCGGGCGAGAGGGCGATGGTCTCGCCGTTCAGCTCGACCGAGGCCGAGCCGGTGGCGCGGAGGTCGGCCGCGAGGACGGCGGCGTCCGCGGCGGCGACCACCTTGGCCACGTCCTGCACACCCTTGCCGAAGCGCTTGCCGAGCGCGCGGAAGTTCGCCTTCGCGGTGGTGTCGACCAGCGAACCCCCCACCTCGGCCAGGGATTCGAGCACCTCGACGTTGAGCTCCTCGGCGATCTGCGCCCGCAGGGCGGCCGGCAGCTCCTCCCAGCCCTGGGCGGCGATCAGCGCCCGGGAGAGCGGCTGACGGGTCTTCATGCCCGACTCGGCGCGAGTCGAGCGGCCGAGCTCGACCAGGCGGCGGACCAGCGCCATGTGCCGGGAGAGGTCGGCGTCGATCAGCGTCTCGTCCGCGACCGGCCAGGAGGCCAGGTGCACCGAGGACGGCGCCTCCGGGGCCACGGGAACGACCAGGTCCTGCCAGACCCGCTCGGTGATGAACGGGGTGAGCGGGGCCATCAGGCGGGTCACCGTCTCCAGCGCCTCGTGCAGGGTGGCGAGCGCGGCGGCGTCCCCCTGCCAGAAGCGGCGGCGGCCGCGGCGGACGTACCAGTTGGAGAGGTCGTCGACGAAGGCGGAGAGCAGCTTGCCGGCCCGGTGGGTGTCGTACGCCTCCAGCGAGGCGTCGACCTCGCGGACGAGGGTGTTGAGCTCGGAGAGCACCCAGCGGTCCAGCTGCGGGCGCTCGGCCGGGGCCGGGTCGTTCGCCGAGGGAGCCCAGCCGGTGGTGCGGGCGTACAGGGCCTGGAAGGCGACGGTGTTCCAGTAGGTCAGCAGCGTCTTGCGGACGACCTCCTGGATGGTGCCGTGGCCCACGCGCCGCGCGGACCAGGGCGAACCGCCGGCGGCCATGAACCAGCGCACCGCGTCGGCGCCGTGCTGGTCCATCAGCGGGATCGGCTGCAGGATGTTGCCGAGGTGCTTGGACATCTTGCGGCCGTCCTCGGCGAGGATGTGGCCGAGGCAGACCACGTTCTCGTAGGAGGACTTGTCGAAGACCAGGGTGCCGACGGCCATCAGCGTGTAGAACCAGCCGCGGGTCTGGTCGATCGCCTCGGAGATGAACTGCGCCGGGTAGCGCTTCTCGAACAGCTCCTTGTTCTGGTACGGGTAGCCGTACTGGGCGAAGGGCATCGAGCCCGAGTCGTACCAGGCGTCGATCACCTCGGGCACGCGCACGGCGGTGCCGGAGCACTCGCGGCAGTCGAAGGTGACCGCGTCGATGTACGGGCGGTGCGGGTCCAGCTCGCTCTGGTCGGTGCCGGTCAGCTCGGTGAGCTCGGCCAGCGAGCCGACGCAGGTGAGGTGGCCCTCGTCACAGCGCCAGATCGGCAGCGGGGTGCCCCAGTAGCGGTTGCGGGAGAGCGCCCAGTCGATGTTGTTGTTCAGCCAGTCGCCGAAGCGGCCGTGCTTGACCGTCTCCGGGTGCCAGTTGGTGGCCTCGTTCTCCCGGATCATCGCGTCCTTGACGGCGGTGGTCCGGACGTACCAGGACGGCTGCGCGTAGTAGAGCAGTGCGGTGTGGCAGCGCCAGCAGTGCGGGTAGCTGTGCTCGTACGGGACGTGCTTGAACAGCAGGCCGCGCTCGGCGAGGTCCTTGACCAGGGTCTCGTCGGCCTTCTTGAAGAAGACGCCGCCGACGAGGGGGACGTCGGCCGAGAAGGTGCCGTCGGCCTCGACCGGGTTGACCACCGGCAGGCCGTACTTGCGGCAGGTCGCGAGGTCGTCCGCACCGAAGGCCGGGGCCTGGTGGACGATACCGGTGCCGTCCTCGGTGGTGACGTAGTCGGCGTTGAGGACGTAGTGGGCGTTCTCCAGCTCGACCAGGTCGAACGGGCGCCGGTAGGCCCAGCGCTCCATCTCGGCACCGGTGAAGTGCTCACCGGTGGTCTCCCAGCCCTCGCCGAGCGCCTTGCCGACCAGCGGCTCGGCGACGACCAGGCGCTCGGTGCCGTCGGTGGCGACCACGTAGGTCACCTCCGGGTGCACGGCGGCGGCGGTGTTGGAGACCAGGGTCCACGGGGTGGTGGTCCACACCAGCAGGGCGGCGTTGCCGGCCAGCGGGCCGGAGGTGAGCGGGAAGCGGACGAAGACCGAGGGGTCGACCACGGTCTCGTAGCCCTGGGCCAGCTCGTGGTCCGAGAGGCCGGTGCCGCAGCGCGGGCACCAGGGGGCGACGCGGTGGTCCTGCACCAGCAGGCCCTTGTCGAAGATCTGCTTGAGCGACCACCAGACCGACTGCACGTAGGACGGGTCCATGGTGCGGTAGGCGTCGTCGAGGTCGACCCAGTAGCCCATCCGCTCGGTCAGCTCGACGAAGGCGTCGGTGTACCGGGTGACGGACTCGCGGCACTTGGCGTTGAACTCGGCGATGCCGTACTTCTCGATGTCCTGCTTGCCCGAGAAGCCCAATTCCTTCTCGACGGCGAGCTCGACCGGGAGGCCGTGGCAGTCCCAGCCGGCCTTGCGGGCGACGTGGTAGCCCTTCATCGTGCGGTAGCGCGGGAAGACGTCCTTGAAGACGCGGGCCTCGATGTGGTGGGCGCCCGGCATGCCGTTGGCGGTCGGCGGGCCCTCGTAGAAGACCCACTCGGGGCGGCCCTCGGACTGCTCCAGGCTCCGCTGGAAGACCTTGTGGTCCTGCCAGAAGCTGAGGATCTGGTGCTCGAGAGCGGGCAGGTCGACCTGCGCGGGGACGGCGTTGTAGGTACTCATCGGGGGTGTCTACCTCCGGCGGATGGTTTACGGGATCCGACGGAGGGACGAGACGGCATGCCGCCCCGCGGTACCACCCTCCTTGGCCGCGTGGTGCTCGATGCGGCCCGCTCTTTGGGCTTGCGACCGGGTCTACTGAGCCCGCGTGAAGCGGGCCGTTCTTCCGGCGGCTCCGGGGTGATCTTCCCGCCGTGCACACCCCCGGGCTCGCACCACCCCCGGGTCGCTCCTGGCTGCGTACGTCGGTACTCGTCCCATCTGCGCCTTGCGGGCACCAGTGTAGTGGTTAGCCGATGTCGATCTGGGCACATTTTGGTCAGCACCCGGGTGGTGCGGCCGGAGGTCTCGGTATGTCCCGTTGTGACCGGATTTGATAGGGATTATCGTTCCGGCACCGGAGACCGCCGGGAACCGACGGTCTGTTTCGTTCGTGAATGAGGTCGAAGCCATGACTGAGAAGGCATCCGGCGCGGGTACAGCCACCAAGCCGGCACGCAAGGTCGTGGCGGACGACTCAGGGGAGGGGACCGTGAGCACTACACGGCGTAAGACCGGCACCACCGGGCGGGTCGCGGCCACCAGCCGGGGCCGCACCAGCTCGGGCACCGGTGCCAGGGGCGGGGGCGCCGAATCGGTCGACCCGGCGGAGCTGCCGGTGCGCCCGGGGGAGGACCCGTGGACGGCCGCCGAGGTGGTCGAGCTGCACGCGGAGCTGAACAGCGAGCTGGAGCGGCTGACCGCCGAGATCGACGCCTCCGAGGCCGCGATCACCGGCCTGATGCGCGACTCCAACGACGGCGCGGGTGACGACCAGGTCGACGCGGGCACGAAGAACATCAACCGGGAGAGCGAGGTCGCCCTCGCCAACAACGCCCGGGACGCGCTGGCCCAGACCGAGCGCGCGCTGGCCCGCCTGGAGGGCGTCGGCTTCGGCCTGTGCGAGTCCTGCGGTCAGGCCGTGGGCAAGGCGCGGCTGCAGGCCTTCCCCCGGGCGACGCTCTGTGTGCAGTGCAAGGCCAAGCAGGAACGCCGCTGACGGGGTGCGAGCCCACGGGGTCGGGTGCCGTACGCTCGACCCCGTAACGTCGGCCCTTCCCCTTCCGTTCACTCCCGGGCGGCGGGGAGCACCAGATGGCAGCGGAGCGGATCATCAGCACTCCAGGTTCCCCCCAGACCCAGGACGACGCCGTCCCGACCACGCTCCCGGAAGGCTCGGAAGGTGACGTGAGCTCCGCACCCGTGAAGCGCCGCCGGGTCGGTGTGCTGGTGGTGATCGCCCTGCTCGCCTACCTGATCGACCTCGGCAGCAAGCTGCTGGTGGTGGCCCGGCTCGAGGGCAGGCAGCCGATCGAGGTCGCGGGGGACATCGTCACCCTGCAGGTGATCCGCAACGCGGGCGCCGCCTTCGGGATGGGCCAGGCGATGACCATCGTCTTCACGATGATCGCCGCCGCCGTGATCGTGGTGATCTGGCGGATCGCCCGCCGCCTCTACAGCCTGCCCTGGGCGATCGCGCTCGGCCTGCTGCTGGGCGGCGCCTTCGGCAACCTCACCGACCGCCTGTTCCGGGCCCCCGGGGTCTTCCGCGGGCATGTGGTGGACTTCATCTCGGTGCAGCACTTCGCCGTCTTCAACCTGGCCGACTCGGCCATTGTCTGCGGCGGCATCCTGGTGGTCCTGCTCTCCTTCCGGGGCAGCAACCCCGACGGCAGCATGCACCAGAGCGCCAAGGCGGACGCCGCGGAGTAAGGGGACGGGCTGCGGTCCGGCATACTCGTACGGGTGAGTACCGCAGCGCAGACCCGCAGCCTCCCCGTTCCCGACGGCCTGGAGGGCGAGCGACTCGACGCCGCCCTGGCCCGGATGTTCGGTTTCTCCCGGACGAAGGCCGCCGAGCTGGCCGCCGACGGCAAGGTGACCATCGACGGCGCCGTGGCGGGCAAGTCCGACCGCGTGGTGGCCGGCAGCTGGCTCGAGGTCGAGATCCCGGCCCCCGCCGCGCCCGTGCAGATCGTGGCCGAGCCCGTCGAGGGGATGCGGATCATCCACGACGACGAGCACATCGTGGTGGTCGACAAGCCGGTCGGCGTCGCGGCCCACCCGAGCCCCGGCTGGACCGGCACCACCGTGATCGGCGGCCTGGCCGCCGCGGGCTACCGCATCTCCACCTCCGGCGCGGCCGAGCGCCAGGGCGTGGTGCACCGCCTGGACGTGGGCACCTCCGGCCTGATGGTGGTCGCCAAGTCCGAGCGCGCGTACACCGACCTCAAGCGGCAGTTCCACGACCGCATCGTGGAGAAGAAGTACAACACCCTCGTCCAGGGCCACCCGGACCCGATGAGCGGCACCGTGGACGCGCCGATCGGCCGCCACCCGTCCTCCGACTGGAAGTGGGCCGTCACCCGCGACGGCAAGGCCTCGGTCACCCACTACGACCTGATCGAGGCGTACCGGGCGGCCTCGCTGCTCGACATCAAGCTGGAGACCGGCCGCACGCACCAGATCCGGGTGCACATGTCCGCCCTGCGGCACCCCTGCGTCGGCGACCTCACCTACGGTGCCGACCCGACGCTGGCCAAGCGGCTCGGGCTGACCCGGCAGTGGCTGCACGCGGTGTCGCTCGGCTTCGAGCACCCGGCGGACGGCGAGTGGGTGCAGTTCTCCAGCGAGTACCCCGCCGACCTGCGCAAGGCCCTCGACATCATCGCCTCGGAGAGCTGAGATGACGGTTTCCATCCGGGTGGCCTCGGGCGCGGGGGACCTCGCGCTGGTGCACGCCGTGCGGCGGGAGGTCTTCATCGTCGAGCAGGAGATCCCCGAGCACCTGGAGTGGGACGACCTGGACGGGACGTCGGAGCACCTGCTGGCGGTCGACGCCGCGGGCACTCCGCTCGGCACCGCCCGGCTGATCCACGGCGAGCAGGCGCTGGCCCAGACCGGGGGGATCGAGGGGCGGGTCCTGCTCGGCCGCCTTGCCGTGGTCAAGGCG
The DNA here is from genome assembly GCF_040296285.1 of Kitasatospora sp. NPDC002227. Taxonomy (NCBI): domain Bacteria; kingdom Bacillati; phylum Actinomycetota; class Actinomycetes; order Kitasatosporales; family Streptomycetaceae; genus Kitasatospora; species Kitasatospora sp. NPDC002227. The sequence goes on along the minus strand of NZ_JBEOWY010000025.1, from coordinate 72,551 downwards.
GCTCGGGGGACGGGGCTCGGGGCCGCGCTGGTCCGCGCGATCGAGGTGGCCGGCCAGGCCCGGGGCGCCTCCTCGCTGGAGCTGCACGCGCAGGTCCGGGCCGGGGGCTTCTACGAGCGGCTGGGTTACGTGGCCGAGGGGCCCGTGTACGACGACGCGGGGATTCCGCACCGGACGATGGTGCGCGAGTTCTAGAGACGACAGTCAGGGGCGCGAGTTCTGCTTGATCCAGCAGAACTCGCGCCCCTGGCCGTTTCAACGGCAAGAGATGGGGAGAAACGTGACGGGTTTGGGGGAGTTCTCTGCACTGACTGACCGTGAGGTCGTGTTGCGGAGGCCGGTGTCGGGGGATGCGCCGATGGTGCTGGCGGGGAGTCAGGACCCGCTGGTGCGGGAGTTCATGCAAGGTGTCTTCCCTCACGCTGACGAGGCGGCGGCCGCGCGGTGGATCGAGACCGTGCCGCCGCTGCTGTGGGAGCAGGGCAGGGCCGCGTACTTCACCGTCGAATCGGATGGACTCCCGGTCGGCTGGGGGGAGTTGGTGGCCGTGAAGCGCGCCGAGGGGACGGCCGAGGCGGCGGTCTGGCTGCTGCCTCAGGCGCGTCGGATGCGGACCGCCACGGCTGCGCTGCGCCTGGTCTGCCGCTACGGATTCGAGCAACTGGACCTGCGGCGTATAGACGCGTACGCGGCAGCGGATAATATGCCCGTTCAGGTGGTCGGAGCTTTCATCGGATTCCGGCGTGCGGGTTTTCGCCCGGGCCTGTTCCGTAGCTCGCGCACGCATCAGCTGCACGACGCGGTGCACGCCACGCTGGTCCCTGAAGATTTGTGCTGATACCAACACAGCCGGGAGGCGGCGGAGGATTCGCACGCTCCCGGCCCATGTGAACGATGTTACGCGGGGAGCGGCAGCTGAATGCCGATCTTGCCCTGCGGCTACCCGGATGGACGATTCCTCTGCCTGAACGGGCAGATCAGGGGCACCGCTCGATCGCAGAGCGGAGGAGGGGGCCTGGAATGGCGGACATGGAGGGGCAGCGCACGGAGGGGGCCCAGGGGCCCGGCATCCGGCTCGGCTTCGGCGGGGAGGAGCTGCCCGGGGGGCGTACGGAGCTGCTGCTCGGCGTCGACGGTGCGCTGCGGGTCGAACGGCTGACGGCACAGGGGCGCACCACCCGGCTCGGCCGGGTGGACGGGGCGCTGACGGTGCGTCTGCTCGCCGCACTGCGCGCCGCGGGGCCGGGCCTGACGGGGGCGGAGGCGCCGGCGGGGGCCACCACGTTGCGGGTCACCGGAGTACTGCCGGGGGGTGACGCGCAGTGGGCTGACGGTACGTCAACTCCGCTGCCCGAGACCGCGCGCCTGCTGGAGGTGCTGGCCGCCCAGGCGCTGGACCCGGCGACGCCGAGCGTCCTGCCGGCCCCGGCCGCCGTGCTGGGTGCCCCGATTCACGTGCCGGTCGCTCCGCAGGCCAGGGCCGTGATCGGTGCGGTCGAGGGTCGTCCGGCGTACGCGATCGCCGAGACCGGTCAGGGCTACGGTCTGGCGGATCTGGCCACCCGGGAGTCGCTCGGCAGTTCCGGCTCGGATGCGGGATTGGTGCCCACCTCGGTGGCGCTGGCCACGGTGGACGGCCGGGAGGTCTTCGCCGTCGGCGCCGAGGACGGTGCGGTGCAGGTCTGGGACGCCGTCAGCGGCGTCCTGCTGCACGGGACTTCCGGTGGTGAGGGCGCGCAGGTGGTGACCGCCGGGCTGGTGCACGGTGTACCGCTGGCCTTTTCGGCCGGGGCGCAGGGCGATATCCGGGCCTGGCGTGCCGAGGACGGCCGCCCGCTCGGCCTGCTCGACGTCGAGGGGGCGGGCGCGGCCGCGCTCGCGTACGCGCGCTGCGCGGGGGTGCATCTGCTGGCGGCCGCCGGGGAGGACGCGGTCGTGCGGGTCTGGGACGTCTCCTCGGGGCAGCGCCTGCACCTGCTGGTGGGCCACCGGGCCCGGGTGACCACGCTGGCGGTGCTGACGGTCAACGACCAGGCCCTGCTCGCCTCGGCGGGGCAGGACGGCGAGATCCGCCTGTGGGACTTGGCGACCGGCCTGCCGCATGCCGTGCTGACCGGGCACTCCGCCACGGTCACCGGTCTGGTCTTCCTCGAGGTGGACGGCGCTCCGCTGCTGGCCTCGAGTTCGCTCGACGGCACGGTACGGACCTGGGACGTGTACGAGGGCACCGCCAAGCACGGCTGGCCGGCCGGGACGGGCTGGCTCACCGCCGTCGCCTCGCTCGACATCGGCGGCGCCCCGGCCGTGGTGACCGGTGACGAGCATGGGCGGATCGCTCTCTGGCACCCCGTCAGCGGTGCTGCCCTGGGCGCCCACGACCTCGGCGCCGCGGTCAACGCGCTGGCCGTCACCGAGCTGGACGGCCGCCCGGCCATCGTCACCGGCCACGCCGATGGCTCGGTGCGGCTGACCGATGCCGCCAGCCGCACCGAGGTGTGGTCGCTGGCTGCCGAGGGCGGCCCGGTCATCTCACTGGCCGTCGGCGAGGGCGTACTGGTCTGCGGCACCGCCGCCGGGGCAGTGCGCTGCCACACACTGCGCACCGGTGTGAAGCTCTCGGTGCCCACCCCGCACGCTGGTCCGGTCACCGCGCTCGGCTTCGCCGCCGAGGCGCCCGGTGGTGCGGCAGCGCTGCTCGTCTCGGCCGGGGCGGACGGGACGGTGCGGGTCCGGCAGGCGCTGGACGGGACGCCGTTGGTGCAGTTCACCGCCCACCCGCAGGGTGTGACCGCGATGGCGCTCGGGCTCTCCGACGGTCACCGGCTGCTGGCGACCGCCGGGGCCGAGGGCACCGTCCGGCTGTGGGACGCCGCGAGCGGCGGGGCGGGCCCGGTGCTCGACGGACTGTCGGCCCCCGCCGAGACGCTGACCTTCGCCGTTGCCGGGGACTCTCCCGTGGTGGTGGCGGGAACGGCCGACGGCAAGGTGCTGGTCTGGGGCGTGCGTGACGGTGTCCGGACGGCTTCCTTCGACGGCGGCGGAACCGCGGTGCGGGCGCTGGCCGTCCAGAGTCTTGACGGCGAAGTGCTGCTGGCGGCCGGTGACGAGACGTCAACTCTGCGGCTGTGGCACCTGGCCAGCGGCACGCTGCTGAACGAGGCGGCGTTGGACGATGTCGCGCTCGCCATCGCCTTCGGTGAGGCCGGGCTGCACGTGGTCGGCGTGGACGGGCCGACCCTGCTCTGACGCGCTGCTCCGAGGTGTTGCCCGGAGCGGGACGGTCGACCCCTCTGTCTACGCGGGTCGACCCGCTGTCCATTGGTTGTTGATCGGCGGGGGCCAGAGTGACTCACCGTCGGTCGGGTGATCCGTGACCGAATGACCGTGTGAAGGGAAGAGGCTGTGGCCGGAGCGTCGTTCCAGATCGACCTCGGAGAGGTCGAGTCAGCCGCCAAGCTGATCAGAAGCATGCTCGACGACCTGGAGGGTCCGGCCAACCACCTGGAGTCGGTGGTCAAGCAGGTGCAGAAGTCCGTCTACGGCACCGACCTGCTGGGCAAGGCGCTGAACGGCTCCTCCTCCTCGGTGGGCGGGGTGGCCGAGCACCAGCAGCAGGTGCTGGAGGGCATCCGGTCCTACCTCGCCAACTCGGGTGCGATGGCGGCGAATCTGCTGCAGATGGTGTCGAGCCACCGCCTCACGGACGACCAGAACTCGCAGGACCTGAACAAGGTCCTCAGGGACGGCGGCTCCGGCTCCGCGCCGAAGCCCGCCCCCGTGGTGGCTCCCACGCCCGTGGTGGCTCCCACCCCCGTCAAGGACCAGGACCCGGGCTACGTGCCGCCGGAGGCGCCGAAGCTCGACTACAACCACCCGAACCCGGTGTTCCCGATGCCGCACGCGGGTGGCGGCGGCCCCCATCGCTCCGAAATCTGAACCGGCCCAGCCAGAAAGTGACGCGTCATCATGATCGAGCTGCCGTCCGACCTCGCTGAGGTGCTGAAGACCGTCCAGAAGAACGAGAACGGCACGGACATCACCTTCCCGAACGGCAACGAGGACCTGCTCGCGGACCTCGCCGCCGCCTGGGACAACTGGAACAAGGTGGCCGAGAGCCGCATCCAGACCATCATCGACGCCGCCAAGCGCGCGATGGAGCACATGTCCGGCCCGGCGGCCGAGCAGTACGAGGCGTACCTGCAGAAGTACGCGGGCCGGGACGACTCGCACGCCGCCACCACCCTGCTGGCCGGGCAGGCCATGGCCACCAACCTGCACGGCTCCGCCCGCGCCGTCATCGCAGCGAAGAAGGAGATGGTGCGGGAGCTGGCGTACGCGAAGGAGTACATGCAGCAGCACCCGGAGGGCAAGCACGACGACATCGCCAAGTCCGAGGGCATCAAGACGGCCGCGCAGACCTACCACACGTACATCGGGCAGGTCGGCTCCGGCGTGGACAGCATGCTGCGCAAGAGCGCCGGCCACATCGAGTCGATGACCGGCGCGGGCAAGTCCTGTGCGCTGGGTGGCGGCGCAGGTGGGAGCGGTGGTGGACCGGGCGGTGGCGGTCCGGGCAGCTCGCGGGTGGGGCTAGACGGTCTGGGACCGAACGGACTGCCCCTCGGTGTGGGCCCGGCCGTGCTGCCGGACGGCACGTCGAGGAGCGGCACGGGGCCGAACGGCCTGGCGGGCCCGCTGGGGCCGGACGGGCTGCCGATCGGGCTGGGGCCGGGCGGGTTGCCGGCCGGTTCGCGCCCGGGCGGCTTCGGCGGCCCGGGTGGCGGCGGTGACGGGAAGGGGAGTCCCGGTGCCGGCAGCCACAGCATGCCGAACATCCCGGTCGGGAAGCCGCCGCAGATGCCCGACTTCGGCGACGGCCGCAGCGGCGGTGACGGCAGCGGGATCGGAAGCCCAAAGCCGACGGCGGAGACCCCGCGCATCCAGCCCTTCGTCCCGCTGAGGCCGACCATGCCGGACCTCGGCGGCCCCGGCCCCGGCCTCTCCCCGGGAGGGCAGCCAGGCGGGGGCCCCGACGGCTGCTTCGGTCCGGACGGGAAGCCGGTTTTCACCATGCCGACCGGTCCGGATGTCAAGAAGCTCGGTCTGGACGGGCTCCTTGACCACGGCCCGCAGATGAGTGGTCCGGCGGGCCCGGGGCTGGCGCCGTTCGGCAGTGGTCCGGGCGCCGGGAGCTTCGGCGGTGGCGGTGGTGGCGGCGGCGGCGGCCTGGCCGCCGGGCTCGGGGCCGGTGGGCTCGGGAGCGCGCTCGGCAGTTCGCTCGCCGGTGCGGGGTCGTCGATGGGCGCCGGTGCGAGCGCGCTGACCGGGGCCGGTGCGGCCGCCTCGCGGCTCGGCACGAGTACGGGTGCCGGCAGCGCGGCGGGCAAGGCCGGCCTCACCGGAGCGGGTACCGCCGCTGGTACGGCGGGACGCCCCGGGGCGGCTGGGATGCATGCCCCCGGCGGGCTCGGCGGAGCACGCGGCGGCGGTAGGAAGGACGGGAAGAGCGGCAACCGCTTCGTCCGGCCGACCCGCTTCGGATGTGAGGGCGAGGAAGAGGAGGAGGCGCTGCGCACCGATCGCGGCATCGTCGGCCAGGCCACCGAGGTGGAACCCCGGGACAAGAACTGGCACCGGATGCGGCAGCGCTGGGTGGACGAGGCCCGCACGCCGGAGCACCTGGCGGCGCACGAGGCGGAGACGGCCGGGCCCACGGGTGCGGACAGTCCGCTCGTGGCGCAGTTGGCGAGCGCGATCCTCGGCACACCCGCGGAGGGTACGGCCGAGGGCGGCGCCTCGGCGGATTCGAGTGACGAGCACGGTACGGCGGCGGGCGGTTCGGGGCTCGGCCGGTCGGGGGCGGCTGAGCCCGCCCCGGCGACCGAGCCGACGAGTGCGACCGGCGGCGATGGCGAGGACCAGGCGTACCTGGACCGGGCCCGGTCCGTGGCCGCCCGGCGCGGGCGGCCGGACGAAGCCCCCGCCGGTGAGGCCACCGCGCCCGCGACGACCGCCACCAGGCCCGCGCCGCTGCGGGAGGAGGAGGGGTTCCAGGTGCCCAGCCCCTTCCTGCGGGCCGCCCTCGCCCGGCTCGCCGCCGGCGGCGGCGGGGCCTGACGGCCTCCCGTCCGATCCCTGCTCCCTACCGCTACCGAACGAGGACCCCCGATGAGCGACCAGCACAGCGAAGAGATCCCGGCGCAGGAGACTCCGCGGCTGCGGGAGGGCTTCCTCCTCCCGCGGGAGGAGGCGCCCACGGAGGCGGTCTCCTTCGAGCGGGTGGCGGAGCGGGCGGAGCCGGTGCGGATGCGGCTGCGGGAGACGGAGTCGGTTCCGGCGGAGATGCCGCTTCAAGCGGAGACGCCGCTTCAGGCGGTGGAGCGGGAGCGGGCGCCGCTGCAGCCGCTGGAGCAGGACCGGATCCCGCTGCGGCCCACCGAGCAGGAGCGGGTGGCCCCGCAGCCGTTCGAGCAGGACCGGATGCCGCTGCAGCCGGTGGAGCGGGCGGAGCCGGTGCAGGCGCGGCTGCGGGAGGCGGAGTCGGTTCCGGCGGAGGCGACGCTTCAGCCGCTGGAGCAGGAGCGGGCGCCGCTGCAGCCGACGGAGCGGGGCCGGCCGGTGTCGGACCAGGACGAGTCGCCGCGGCTGATGCCGGAGGAACGCGCGGCGCCCACCCGGCTGACGCCGCGGATGGGTACGACGATGGCCGGGCAGCGGGCCGGGGCGGCGAACGCGCAGGGGGGCGGCGGGGGCGCCGGGCAGGGGTTCCAGGTCGACGTGGACCAGTACCGGGCAGCCGTCAGCCCGGTACTCGAAGCGGCCGACCAGATAACCCAACTCGCCACCCGCCTCTCGTCCTACCTCACCGGGGCGGAGGGAAGCTCGCCCTGGGGCGATGACGAATCGGGGAAGCAGTTCGCCGAGGGCGAGAAGGGCTACCTCAAGTACAGCAAGGAGACCCAGAGCGGTCTCAAGAGCCTCGGCTCCGGGCTCAAGCAGGTCTCCGACGGCCTGAAGTCGATGGCGGACGGATACCAGAACTCCGAGCAGTCCCTGACGGGCGAGTTCAACGGCCAGGACGGTGGCGGCCAGGTCGGTGCGACCCCGCCCCCCGCTTACACGGCGCAGCTGCCGACCATGCCGTACAACCTGCGCCCCACGACCGGAAAGCACTGACTCGTTATGGCTGTCGAACTTCCCGAGCCCCTTCAGTGGGTCCTGCTGCTGCTCGCCGGTACCCGCTGGCCCGAGGCCGACGAGGGCGAGTTGCGCGACATGGCCAAGGAGTGGCGCACGGCCGCCGACGACCTGGAGCACGCCGCCAGGTCCGCCGACAGCGCCGTCCAGCGCGCGCTGGACGGCCAGCAGGGCAACGCCGCCGAAGCGTTGGGCAAGCACTGGGCCCAGTTCACCACCGGCAAGGGCACCGAACAGGACCCCGGGTACTTCCCCGGCACGATCCAGGCCTGCCGTGGCATGGGCGACATGCTGGAGGGCATGGCCAACTCGGCCGAGACCGCGAAGATCCAGATCATCGCCCAACTCGGCATCCTGGCCTTCGAGATCGCGACCGCCGAGGCGGAGGCGCCGTTCACGGCGGGGGCCTCGCTGCTGGAGATCCCGGCGGCCATCGCCATCGGGCGGGAGGCCGTCACGGCCATCCTGAAGAAGCTGCTCCAGGAGGCCCTCAAGCACGCGATCAAGATGGGCGTCCAGATGGGCGCCATCAACCTGATGGCCCAGACCATCGAGGTGGCCGAGGGTCACCGCAAGAGCATCGACGTGAAGGAGCTCGGCAAGGCGGTCGAGGGCGGCGCGATCTCCGGGGCGATCGGCAACCAGCTGGGCAAGGAGCTGGGGGCGGTCGGCGGCAAGGTGCTGCCGAAGGGCGCGATGGACTCGCTCGGCGGCAAGGTGGTGCACGGCGCCGCGACCGGTGTCGGCACCGACGTCCTGACCCAGCTGGCCATGACCGGCAAGGTCGACCCCAACAGCCTGCTCGGCTCCGGCCTCTCCGGTGGGGCCGGAGCCGGCCTGCACGCGGGGGCCAACGCCGCCCGCGAACACTTCAACGGCCCGCCGAAGTTCGCGCCGCCGCACGGCGAGATCGGTGGCCCGGTGCCGTCCGGCTCGGGCGGCCGCCAGGACGGCCCGCCGCCGTCCACGCCTCATGGCGAGATCGGCGACCCGGTCCCGTCCGGCTCGGGCGGCCGCCAGGACGGCCCACCGAGCAGCTCGGAGCACAGCACCTACCACGGGCCTGACGGGTCGCCGACCGGCGAGAGCCGTCCTGGTGGCCTGACGCCGTTCGGCGCGGACCGTCCGTCGGGCCCGGCCGGTGGTGGCTCGGAGCTCGGCGCGAACCGCCCCGCCAAGGACTCCGGCACGCCCTACGTGGAGAACGCCCGGCAGGACGCCGCGCCGCCGGCCGCGAACCACCTCGGCGAGGACGTCGCAGCGCGGACCGAGCCCACGCCCGGTGGGGAGCGGACTGGGCGGGCGCCGGAGCCGGTGGTTGATTCGCATGAGGTGTCGTCGGTGCGGGAGCCCGCGCCCGAGGCCGGGCCGGTGCGGGAGCCGGTCGACCTGCACGAGGTCTCGTCGGTGCGGGAGCCGGTGGCTGAGCGGCCGGTGGAGGAGCCGTTGGCTTCGCGTGTGACCGAGCAGGAGCCGATGGCGGAGCGGCCGTCGGGTGAGGTGCCGCAGGTGGTGCGGGAGCCCGCGCCGGAGGCCGGGCCGGTGCGGGAGCCGGTGGCTGAGCGGCCGGTGGAGGCGCCGGTTGACCTGCATGAGGTCTCGTCGGTGCGGGAGCCGGTGGCTGAGCGGCCGGTGGAGGAGCCGTTGGCTTCGCGTGTGACCGAGCAGGAGCCGATGGCGGAGCGGCC
>NZ_JBEOWY010000025.1:50236-63567 GCF_040296285.1 Kitasatospora sp. NPDC002227 | reverse complement strand
AGTCGGGTGAGGTGCCGCAGGTGGTCCGGGAGCCCGCGCCCGAGGGCGGGCCGGTCCGCGAGACACCGGCGCCGTTCGAGGCGCCGGGGGGCCAGCGGCATGAGCCGGCGCCGGAGCCGGTGGCCGGTCATGAGGCCCCGTCGGTGCGGGAGCCCGTTGCCGAGCAGCCGTTCCGTGGCGAGGCGGCCGTGCCGTCCCAGTCGACGGGTGGTCATGAGGGGGAGCCGTCCGGTGCCGGCCTCGGTGGCGGCCACACCGGTGCGACGCCGAACCTGAATCTGCCCGGCGGAGCTCATCCGAGCAACCCGACCACCCACATCGACGGTGGTACCCGAGTCCCCTCCGCTGCGCCGCGCCAGACCGCCGCACCAGGCGACCACCAGGTGCCCACGCCCGACAGCGTGGTACCGCCGGGTGCGGATGCCCCGGCCAACCCCGCCGGTCAGGGCGGGCAGGCGTCGACACCGCCGCAGTTCGGGCCGGTGCACCAGGGCGGTCCGGTCGGCGGGGGCGGCGGCCGTCCGGCCCCCCGGCCCGAGGCCGGGCCGCGCCCTGGGACCCCGGCGCCGGAGCCGCGTCCGGAGCCGCGTCCGGAGCCGCGAACGGAAGCCGGCGGCAGCCGGTTCCGTACCCAGGAGCAGCGCCGCCGTGAGCAGGAGCGCGAGCAGCGCCGGCACGAGTTCGTGACCCGTGAGAACTCCACTTCCGAGACACCGGTCGAGCCGAAGCGTGATGTGCCGACGATGGGTCAGGAGGAGCGCCTGCACGCCCTGGGCAACCTCAAGCCCGAGGAGCGGCGCGCTCTCGCGACCGACAAGGAGTTCGTCGCCGAGCTGCGCAGGAACTCGACGCCGGACGAGTTCGCCGAGTCGGCCGCGCACCTGCTGGTCGAGGTCGATCCCCGTACGGTGCAGAGTGGTGCGGCGCGTCATGAGGCCCAGCAGCAGCTGGCCCGGATGCTGCGCAACCCCGAGGTCGCGGAGCGCCTGCTCAACAACAGGGTGGAGGTCGTGGTCGTCCCGAGGGACGTCCGGATGACCGACGTGCCCGCGTTCGGGAACCTCAAGGGCCGCAGTCTGGGCGGCGACTCCGCGCACGGACGCACCTGGGACGACGTCCGAGGCTCCGGCGGCCGCAAGGTGGCGATCACCGAGGAGAACCTGCTCGGCGAGAAGACCGACATCGGCAAGGGCGGCAACTACGCGGACGGGTACTCCACCACGACGCACGAATTCGCCCACGCCGTCCACAAGTTCGGCCTCACGCCGGAGCAGAGGCAGACCGTCCACGAGGCGTTCGAGGGCAAGCGCACGGCGGACGCCGACCGTACCGCCCAGTGGGCGGACGGGACGCGCCGGGACGGGAGCGGGCGCGACCGGGAGAACTACAGCTCCACCGACGAGTTCGAGTACTTCGCCCAGGTCACCAACGCGCACCTCTCGACCAACCACGGCAGCGACCCGTTGACCGGTCAGGACCGGAACAACGGTTCCTACTGGGCGGGTCAGCACGAGCAGACCCTCAAGCCGCTGCTGGACCACCTCTACGGCTCGGACCCGCTCGCCGTGCACACCGGCGGCCGGGCCAACCCGGTCGCACGCACCGAGGCCGAATCCGGCGTCGGCGACTTCTTCCGCATGGCCGAGGGCCAGGCCCACGAGAGCCCGGCCCCGCCGTCGGAGCCGCCCGCGCACGAGCCGCCCGCGCACGACCGGCCCGCGCACGAGCAGGCCCGGCGCGAGCCAGGCACGGACGAGCAGCCCTCGCCGCCGCCCGAGCCGGTCAGCATGGAGCAGGAGGCGCTGGCGAAGAACGGCATGGAGACGCCGGAGAAGCTGCTCGCCCGGCTGGACCAGCGCCTCGGCGGCGACCCGGCCGGCCACCAGCGGGCCGAGGACCTGCTGAACGACGGCCACCCGCACAGTTTCGACGAGGTGCTCAGCGCCTACCTCGACCACGAGCTGCACTCGGCGGGCACCGGCGAGCTGGTCCGGGCGGTGAACAACGAGGCGTCCCCCGAGACGCTCAAGTACCTGTTCGGCAGCGGCGAGCACGGCCCGCAGGTGGTCAAGGACCTCGGCAACCCGCCGGAGTGGACGGACCGGCGCGAGTTCGGCAAGTGGCTGGTGACGCTGCCGGTGAAGGACAAGTACGAGACCATCCGGGGCCTCAACGAGCTGAACCTCACCGCCGGGGACAGGCTGCTCTACCTGGGGGCCGGGGCCGACATCGAGCACCCGCTGATGACCACCGGCGCCAAGGACTTCACCTTCGTCTCGAAGACCCCGGCGGAGGAGCTGAAGGGTTCTCAGGACGCGCTGAGGGCCAGCCTGGAGAAGTACGCCGCCCCCGGTCACGAGGTGACCCTGCGGACGGACGAGTCGGGGGTCGACCACTACGCGGTGACCGGGCCGGACGGGAGGTCCGTGCTCGATGTGCGCGTTCACAACCAGGACTACAGCGAGTACCTCGGCTCGCACCCGGACGAGAAGTTCGGCTTCCTGATGGACAAGGACTCCTGGCTGAAGGACTGGAAGGACCGCGACAACGGCGCGATCATCCAGGAGCTCGCCCCGCACGTGGACGAGAACGGCTACTGGATCAGCGGGACGAGCCTGCCCGAGCTGGACGGCGGGCCGCGCCCCGGCCACCCCGAGGCGCCCTTCGGCAACCACCCCACCGAGCTCCAGGGCGGCAACTGGAGCGGCGGCGAGCCGCTGCACCTGCGTCAGCGCACCGGCGCCCCGGCCGACGACTTCCTGCACGGCGGCCAGCCGGAGCCCAACCACGGCTGGTCCCAACTGTCCTACATCGTGGGCGATTTCCATCCGGGCGACCGGGTCGGCCAGGACCGCTTCCTGGAGGTGGTCCAGGAGTTCCGCGACATGGCCGAGTACCTGCCCGGCGGTCCGCCAGACACGGCGGCACTCCGGGACAAGATCATGGAGTGGGCCGACGGCCGTACCGACGGCTTCACCCCCGACCCGGACGCGATCCACCGCGTGCTGGACGGCGCCGACAACTTCGACGCCCCCGCTCCGCCGCCGCCCACCCGCGAGGACTCCCTCGGCCCGGACCACAGCCCCGACGCCCCCGGCCGGGACACCTCTGGCCGGGACACCCCCGCCGACCGCTCCGAGGACCTGCCCGCCCCGCCGCCCCCGGCGCGAGAGCGCGAGACCGACCCCAGGACCGGCCGGATCCTGCCGGACCCGGCCGAGCAGCAGCGCGTCGAGCAGTTCTTCAACAACCGTCCGCAGGAGCCCGCCAGGATCGGGATCTCGTACCGCACCGACGGCAACGGCAACGCCTACGTCGGCCACGACAGGGCGTCCTGGGAGGGGGCGGGCGGTGTCACCGGGCCCCGGCCGATCCCGGGCCCGCTGCCACCGGAGGCCGTCCGGGTGGAGGGGACGGGCACCCGGCCGGAGCGCCCCGTCACGCCGGAGGCGGTCAAGGAGAGCCTCCGGGACACCGACGTCCTGTACATCCCCGGCGCCGCAACGGCCAACGACCGGCAGGTCGGCCACCCCGGAATCGAGGACCCGGCGGAGCGTCAGGCGCAGGGCGAGGTCAACCGCCCCGAGCTGCTGAAGCGGATCAACGAGCGGACCGGGCCGCTGGAGGGCGAGCTCGGCACCCTCCGCGACGAGCACGCGGAGCTCCAGCGCCGGAGCGAGGCCGAGCAGGAGCCGGCCGCGAAGGCGGAGCTGGAGCGGCAGTCGGCGGGCCGGCGCGAGGAGATCGCCGCGCGGGAGGCGGACATCGCGGCGGCGAAGCGGGAGCTGTACGAGCGGGCCTCGCCGAAGGACCGGCGCATCTACGACGAGCACGTCGCGCGCGCCGAGTACGAGCGCAAGCTGATCGGGCAGGCGCAGCTGATGGGCATGCCGGTGCTGGCGGTCTGCGGTGGCTCGTGGCGGCTGGCCGAGCACTTCGGCGCCTCGCTCGGCTCCTTCTCCCCGGCGGAGTCGGCCCAGCACAAGGCCGTCGTCATGACCGACACCTGGAAGATCAGCCACGGCGTGGAGGTGAATCCGGACACCCTGCTCGGCAAGACCTTCAAGAGCGACGGGGAGAACCCGGTCGTGGCACAGGTCAACAGCACCCACTGGGCCGCCGCGCTCAGCGAGGACGGGGTGCTCACCGGTGACCCGCGTGGCCGCGCGGCCGAACCGCACCCGGACCTGATCCCCGACAGCCCGGCGCTCGCGGAGCACGAGAAGTCCCCGCTGGTGGTCTCCGCCGTCGCCAGTGGTACGGACTCGCCCTCGGTCGAGGCGTTCGAGACCCGGCACGGGGCGCCGACCATCGGTGTGCAGTGGCACCCGGAGACCTTCCTGCCGGGCATGCCCGGACACGGTGTCGTCCGGAAGGAGGTGGACCACCACGTCGAGGCGAAGGACGCCGAGCTGGCCGGGCTGCACCAGGAGCTGGCCGATCACCGGAGCGGCCGGGCCGACTTCGACGGCCGCAAGGCCGAGAACGACCGGCAGTTGCAGCTGGTCGCGGACCGGGACAGCCGGATCAAGGGGCTGGAGAAGGAGATCGGGCCGCTGGACCGGCTCAGCTCCTCCGACGGGCCGGTGCCGACTCGGGAGAGCAAGGAGCAGGAGGCGGCCGCCGCGTGGGAGGAGCTCAAGCAGGCTCCGAAGAGCGGCAAGCGCGAGGCCTCGGAGCGGGCGGCCCGGCTCCGCGAGGAGGCCGAGGTGCTCGGCCGGCTCGACCAGCGGGCTCCGCAGGAGCGTCTCCAGGAGGTACGGCAGGAGCTCGCCCGGCTCCAGGAGGAGCGGGCGGCCACGGACACCGGTGCGCTCAGGCAGGAGAGCGAGAGCCTCGCGGCGGAGGGCAAGAAGCTCAATGCCAAGGGTGAGGCGATCGATGCCCGGATGAGGGAGACCACCCGCGAGGCCGAGGCGCTGAGGCGGCGTCAGCAGCTGTGGGCGGACGTGCGGCAGCACGGCCTCGAGGCCGCGGTGAAGGACGCGTCCCACCCGGTCGACCCCGCCCACGCGGAGCTGGTCGCCCGAGCCAGGGAGGACGCGGCCGCCGATGCCCGGCTGGAGCGCGACCGCCACCAGGCCGCCGAGACGTTCAAGTTGATGGCCCAGGCGGGTCAGGCCTACCGGGCCCGGCGCAACCTCCTCCAGGAGTTCACCGCCACCCACCGGCCCATCGAGTACGAGCAGGGCCCGGACCGACAGGCCGACCCCGCGCCGCACGACGAGGACCTGCCGTCCCCGCCGCCGCCCGCCCCGCACGACGAGGACCTGCCCTCGCCCCCGCCGCCTGCCGTGCACGAGTCCGCCCACCAGGAGCCCGGCGCCGGTGAGTCCGCCGCAGGCGGCCGCAAGCGCGGGCGGGACGACGAGCCGCCCAGCGGCGGTGACGAACCGTCGGTGGCCGAGCACGGGCCGGAGGGCAAGCGCCCGCGCACCCGTGCGTACGAGGACTCCCCGGCGGTCCGCGAGGGCCGGGGGCTGCGGCCGCCGACCGAGGAGCAGCGGGAGGCCGTCCGGCAGGCCACCGGCGGGCGGCGCTTCCCGCAGCCGACCCCCGAACTGCTCACCGCCGTCAACCCGCACGAGCTCAGCCTCGACGGCAGCAGCCTGCACAGCTGTCTGGAGGCCACCGACGCGCTGCGCGACACCCACTACGGGCGGCCGCGTCCGTCGGACGTCCCGATGGCGGGACGTCCGGAGACCGATGCCGCCTGGACGCTGCTCAAGCGGGCGGAGCCCCCGCGTTCCTTCGGCGACGGCAAGCCGGGCATCGAGGCTCTCGTCCACCAGGTCCGCGAGGGCGGCCCCGGCACCTTCTCGACCGTGCTGCTCGGCAAGCGCGGCAAGGAGGGCCATGCGCTGGCCCTGATCCACGGCGAGGACGGCGTGCTGCGCTGGGCCGACCCCTCCACCGGCTCGGTCCGGACCCTGGCCGAGCAGCCCATCCCGCCGCGCTTCGGCAACGGCGACCACGTCTGGGCCGCCACCAGCGGCCCGGCGGAGGAGCACGTCCCGGGCGGCGAGCACGACCCGGAGCTGTTCGGGGCGGACGCCCCCGAGTTCGGCGCGCTGCCGCCGCTCCCGCCCGCCGAGCACACCGCGCTGGTGCACGAGCTGCACCAGGACCCGGTGGCGATGCTCCAGGGCCGGATGATCTCCTCCGACCCCGTGCAGGGCCTGCGGGCCCGGTACGAGGGGAGGCTGGACGACAACCAGATCCCGATGCTGCTGAAGTGGATCGAGGGCCGGGAGGGGCCCGAGCCCCGGCCGGCCGCGCACTGGTACGTCCTGACGCCGGACCAGAGCCGGGACACTCCGGACCGGACCGCCTTCCAGCTGACGCCCGCCGTGGAGAAGTACCTCCAGGACGCCCCGCACCTGGCCGAGTACCTGCGGCTCGGCCCGGAGCAGCTCGCGGCGATCCAGGGCCTCGGCATGCCCGACGGCGCGTACCTCCGGCCCTCCCTGGTGCCGTACCACGCGGGCCAGCCCAGGGACGAGGGTGTCGGCAGCTCGGTGGTCGGCGGCCCGGACGGTCCGGACCTGGTCGTCACGCCCGCGATGAACGGCTGCGCGTTCGTCATCAGCGGCGGGAGCGACATCCACCAGCCCTTCACCGCGACGCACTTCCAGTCGCCCAAGTCCTTCCAGCCCGCGATGGAGCGGTTCATCCGGGAGAACGCCGTCTCGGACTGGTTCGGCGACCAGGAGTACGCCCGGCAGACGCACCTGGAGCAGGGCCGGAGCTTCGACGTCACCAACTTCCTCTGGCGCAGCGGGCCGGGCCAGCCGTGGCACGTCGTCAGCCAGGAGATGAGCGGGCCCGCCGACGGGCCCCACGGCAGCACGGTGGTCGACCGGACCCAGACCCGCCCGATCGAGTTCGCGCCGCTGACGGAGGAGCAGAAGACCGGCCTGGTGCTGAGCCTGAAGGCCAAGTTCGACTGGGAGAAGAGCTCGCACCGCGACATCGTCGACATGGTGGGCAGGCTGCCGCAGGGCGGGCGCCGGACGGCCCTGGAGGCGCTGGCCCGGACCATGCGGGACGGCGTGGACCAGGACATGGCGCGGCTCCGCGCGGCGCAGACCCGGCAGGAGCTGGTCGACGCCGCCGAGGCCGTCCGGGCCCGCCGGTCCGACCCCGACTTCCTGCGCCGGCTGGCCGACCTCAAGGACGACATCGCCGTGGGTGCGGCGGTGGACGCCGCCCACGCCGTCGCCACGGACCAGGCGGCGGCCAGGAGGATCGCGGGCGACGTCGAGCTGAACAGCCGCAAGATCGAGCAACTGCTGCTGCAGCACGGGCGGATGGAGTGGCTGGACGCCTTCATGCGGGAGCAGGGCCTCTGAGGCTTCGCTCTCCCCTCCGGGCCGTCGGTGAGCACACCGGCGGCCCGGTCTGTCTTCTCTCCCGTGCCGGCACCGGGGCAGCCGAGCGTAGAGCGGAATGCGGGTTTCGATCAACTGCGAGCACCGGTGTACCGACGCGTACGCGACAGCGGCTAATATGCCCGTCCCAGGGGGTCGGAGCTTTCATCGGATTCCGGCGTGCGGGCGGTTGCCCGAGCCTGTTCCACAGTTCGCGCGCATCCGTGCCGCACGATGTGGTGCACGCCACGCTCATGGTCGATGACCTGTACTGATGCCCAGGGCTGTCGGTTGGGTGGCGGAAGGCCGCGCCCACCCGGCGGAGATATTCGGTAATGCGCGGAGAATGGTATTCGTATCCGACCTGACTCCGCGTCTTCCCGCTTGGACAATTCCTCTGCCCGAAAGGGCA
Source organism: Kitasatospora sp. NPDC002227 (assembly GCF_040296285.1). NCBI lineage: Bacteria > Bacillati > Actinomycetota > Actinomycetes > Kitasatosporales > Streptomycetaceae > Kitasatospora > Kitasatospora sp. NPDC002227. The sequence goes on along the minus strand of NZ_JBEOWY010000025.1, from coordinate 55,785 downwards.
GAACAGGTAACCGCTCGGGCGCCGGGCGGAGGAGGGGGCGGGCATGCCGGGCACGGAGGAGCAGCAGTCGGGTGGGGCCAAGGGCCCCGGGATCCGGCTGAGCCTCGGCGGGGAGCAGGCGGCCGGGGGGCGTACGGAGCTGCTGCTCGGCGTCGACGGTGCGCTGCGGGTCGAACGGCTGACGGAGCACCGGCACACCACCCGGCTCGGCCGGGTGGACGGCGCGCTGACGGTGCGGCTGCTCGCCGCGATCCGCGCCGCCGGGCCGGGCCTGACGGGCGCGGAGGCGCCGGCGGGGGCCACCACGCTGCGGGCCACCGGGCTGCTGCCCGGCGGTGACGCACTGTGGGCCGAGGGCACTACGGCCCCGCTGCCCGAGGCCGCCCGCCTGGTCGAGGCGCTCGCCGCCCAGGCGCTCGACCCCGCCGACGCCGCCGCGCTGCCCGCCGCCGGTGCCGTCTTCGGCGCCACCCGGTACGTGCCGGTCGCTCCGCAGGCCAAGGCCGTGATCGGTGCGGTCGAGGGTCGTCCGGCGTACGCGATCGCCGAGACCGGTCAGGGCTACGGCCTGGCGGATCTGGCCACCCGGGAGTCGCTCGGCAGTTCCGGCCCGGATGCGGGGCTGGTGCCCACCTCGGTGGCGCTGGCCACGGTGGACGGCCGGGAGGTCTTCGCCGTCGGCGCCGAGGACGGCGCCGTACAGGTCTGGGACGCCGTCAGCGGCGTCCTGCTGCACGGCACCTCGGGCGGCGAAGGCGCGCAGGTGGTCGCCGCCGGACTGGTCCAGGGCGTGTCGCTGGCCTTCTCAGCCGGGGCGCAGGGCGATATCCGGGCCTGGCGTGCCGAGGACGGCCGCCCGCTCGGCCTGCTCGACGTCGAGGGGGCGGGCGCCGCCGCGCTCGCGTACGCGCACTGCGCGGGGGTGCACCTGCTGGCGGCCGCCGGGGAGGACGCGGTCGTGCGGGTCTGGGACGTCTCCTCGGGGCAGCGCCTGCACCTGCTGGTGGGCCACCGGGCCCGGGTGACCACCCTGGCGGTGCTCAGCCTCGGCGACCAGGCGCTGCTCGCCTCGGCGGGGCAGGACGGCGAGATCCGCCTGTGGGACTTGGCGACCGGACTGCCGCATGCCGTGCTGGCCGGGCACTCCGCCACGGTCACCGGTCTGGTCTTTCTCGAGGTGGACGGCGCTCCGCTGCTGGCCTCGAGTTCGCTCGACGGCACGGTACGGACCTGGGACGTGTACGAGGGCACGGCCAAGCACGGCTGGCCGGCCGGGACGGGCTGGCTCACCGCTGTCGCGACCCTCACCATCGCGGACACCCCCGCCGTGGTGACCGGCGACGAGCACGGCCGGATCGCCCTCTGGCACCCCGCCAGCGGCGCCGCGCTCGGCACCCACGACCTCGGCGCCGCGATCAACATCCTGGCCGTCACCGAGCTCGACGGCCGCCCGGCCATCGTCACCGGCCACACCGACGGCACCCTGCGGCTGACCGACGCCGCCAGCCGCACCGAGATCTGGCGGCTCGCCGCCGAAGGCGGCCCGGTCACCTCACTGGCGGTCAGCGAGGGCGTACTGGTCTGCGGCACCGCCGCCGGGGCGGTGCGCTGCCACACACTGCGCACCGGTGTGAAGCTCTCGGTGCCCACCCCGCACACCGGCCCCGTCACCGCGCTCGGCTTCGCCGCCGAGGCGCCCGGTGGTGCGCCCGCGCTGCTCGCCTCGGCCGGGGCGGACGGGACGGTGCGGGTCCGGCAGGCGCTGGACGGGACGCCGTTGGTGCAGTTCACCGCCCACCCGCAGGGTGTGACCGCGATGGCGCTCGGGCTCTCCGACGGTCACCGGCTGCTGGCGACCGCCGGGGCCGAGGGCACCGTCCGGCTGTGGGACGCCGCGAGCGGCGGGGCGGGCCCGGTGCTCGACGGACTGTCGGCCCCCGCCGAGACGCTGGCCTTCGGCGTGGCGAACGGCCTGCCGGTGGTGGTGGCGGGGACGGCCGACGGCAAGGTGCTGGTCTGGGGCGTGCGTGACGGTGTCCGGACGGCTTCCTTCGACGGCGGTGCCACCGCCGTTCGGGCGCTGGCCGTCCAGGACCTCGACGGCGAAGTGCTGCTGGCCGCCGGGGATGAAGCCTCGACCGTGCGGCTCTGGCACCTGGCCAGCGGCACGCTGCTGAACGAGGCGCAGATGGATCGGGCCCCGCTCGCCATCGCCTTCGGCGAAGCCGGGCTGCACGTCGTCGGCGTGGACGGGCCGACCCTGCTCTGACGCGTTCTCACGGGAGCGGTGGCGGGCTGCCGGTGCGGCCCGCCGACCGTTCCTGAGCCGACCTCGCCGCACGGGTCGACAAGTCGGCACATCGATTCCTGATCGGTGGGGGCAGTGTGGCCCGCACCTGACCGAGTCCTCAGTTACTGACCGTGTTTTGAGGGGAAAACGCCGTGGCCGGAGCGTTCCAGATCGACCTCGGAGAGGTCGAGTCAGCCGCCAAGCTGATCAGAAGCATGCTCGACGACCTGGAGGAGCCGACCAACCACCTGGAGTCGGTGGTCAAGCAGGTGCAGAAGTCCGTCTACGGCACCGACCTGCTGGGCAAGGCGCTGACCGGCGGGTCGTCGTCGGTGGGCGGGGTGGCCGAGCACCAGCAGCAGGTGCTGGAGGGCATCCGGGCCTACCTCACCAACTCGGCGGCGATGGCCGCCAACCTGCTGAAGATGGTCGAGAGCCACCGGCTGACCGACGACCAGAACTCGCAGGACCTCAACCAGATCCTCAAGGACGGCGGCACACCGCCGTCCGGCGGTCCGGGCGGCAGCCCCGGGCCGACGCCTCCCCCCGCGCCCGCGCCGACCCCGCCGCCTCCGGCGCCCGCCCCCGCCCCGGCTTCGGACCCGGGCTACGTGCCGCCTCCGGCACCGACGCTGGACTACAACCACCCCAAGCCGCCCGTCGAGCGGCCCCCGGCCGGCGGTGGCGGCCCCCACCGTTCCGAGATCTGACCGTCCTGCTCATCCAGAAAGTGACTCGTCATCATGATTGAGCTGCCGTCCGACCTCGCCGACGTGCTCAAGACCGTTCAGAAGAACGAGAACGGTACGGACATCGCCTTCCCGAACGGCAACGAGGACCTGCTCGCGGACCTCGCCGCCGCCTGGGACAACTGGAACAAGGTGGCCGAGAGCCGCATCCAGGCGATCATCGGCGCCGCCAAGCGCGCGATGGAGCACATGTCCGGCCCGGCGGCCGAGCAGTACGAGGCGTACCTGCAGAAGTACGCGGGCCGGGACGACTCGCACGCCGCCACCACCCTGCTCGCCAGTCAGGCGATGGCGACCAACCTGCACGGCTCGGTGCAGGCGGTGACCGCCACCAAGCAGGAGATGGTGCGGGAGCTGGCGTACGCGAAGGACTACATGGCGCAGCACCCGGAGGGCAAGCACGACGACGTCGCGCAGTCCGAGGGCGTCAAGACGGCCGCGCAGACCTACCACACGTACATCGGGCAGGTCGGCTCCGGCGTGGACAGCATGCTGCGGCAGAGCGCCGGCCACATCGAGTCGATGACGGGGGCCGGGAAGTCCTGCGCCCTGGGCGGCGGTGGCGCGGGCGGAGCCGGTGGCGCGGGCGGTCCGGGGAGCAACAACCTCGGGATCGACGGCCTGACGCCGCCGCCCGGACCGAACGCGGGCGGCGACGGCGCCGGCGGTGCCGGGGGTGACGGCTCCGGGGGCGGAGGTGGCGGTGGCGGTGCCGGGGGAGGCGGCGGCCACGGTGCGCCGAAGATCCCGCACCCGGCCGCGCCGAAGATGCCCGGACACGGGGGCCCGGGAGGCGGTTCGCACATGCCGAAGCTGCAGCCCTTCACCCCGCCGAAGCCCAGCCTGCCGACCTTCCCCGGGATCGGTCCCGACGGAAAGCCGACCTTCGGGCTCGGTCCGGTCAGCAAGCAGCCGGGTCTCACCCTGGCCGGCCTCGACGGGTTCGACCCCACCTTCGGTGGAGGCGGCAGCGGACTCAGCGCGTTCGGCGGTGGTGGTGCAGGCGGTGGCCTTGGCGGCGGAGGCCTCGGGGGTGGAGGGCTCGGCGGCGGCGCCGGTGGGCTCGGGGGCGCCTTGGGCAGTTCGCTCTCCGGCGCGGCGAGCAGCCTCAGCGGCATGGCCGGTGCGGCTGGTGCGGCCGGGGCCGGATCGGCCGCCGCACGGCTCGGTGCCCGCTCGGGCACGGCGGTGGGCGGCGCGGCTTCCGGCGCTGCGGCCGGCCGCCCCGGCGCCTCGGGGATGCACGCACCCGGCGGCCTCGGCGGAGCGCGCGGCGGCGGCAAGGGCGCCGGCAAGAGCGGCAACCGCTTCCTGCGGCCCACCCGCTTCGGCTGTGAGGGCGAGGAGGAAGAGGAGGCGCTGCGCACCGATCGCGGCATCGTCGGCCAGGCCACCGAGGTGGAACCCCGGGACAAGAACTGGCACCGGATGCGACAGCGCTGGCTGGACGAAGCCCGGACCACGGAGTCCTTCACGGCCCCGGAGCCGGAGGAGGCCGCGCCCGCCACCGGGGCGGAGAACCCGTTCGTGGCGGCGATGGCGAGCGCGATGGCTGCCGCCCCCGCTGACGGCGACGGCGACGGCAACGCTGCCGGCGACGGCGCGGCGAAGGGGGAGAAGGAGACTGCCTCGGGCTCGTCGGGCTCTGCCGGTTCGTCGGGCTCCGCTCCTGCCGGGGGCGAGGACGACGCGTACCTGGACCGGGCCAGGTCCGTGGCCGCTCGGCGTGGACGGCCCGAGGAGGCGGCGCCCGCAGGTGCCGCAGCCTCGACGGCCCCGGCCCCGGCCGCCGGCCCCTCGCCGATCCGCGAGGAGGGCGGGTACCAGGTGCCCAGCCCGTTCCTGCGAGACGCCTTGGCGCGGCTCGCCGCAGGGGGCGGGTCCTGACAAGGCCTCGCAGCCGTAACTCCGCCCGCCCCTGCTTCCCACCTGACGAGGACCCCTGATGAGTGACCAGCACCGAGACGACACACCGGCCCACCCGCGCGAGGGCTACCGCGTGGAGGAGACACCCGCCTTCGAGCCCTCCTTCCGTCCCCGCGAGGGCTTCACCCTCCCGGTGGAAGAACCGCTGATCGCCCGGGAGGGGTCGTTCGAGCCGGTGACGCCCGCGCAGGAGGCGTTCACGCCGATGGAGCCTGTGCAGCAGGGGCGGTTGTGGCCGACGGAGGCGGCGGGGCCTGCGCGGGGGGTGCCGTTGGAGGAGCCGTTGCGGGCTCGGGAGGGGTCGTTCGAGCCGGTGACGCCTGCGCAGGGGGCGTTCACGCCGATGGAGCCTGTGCAGCAGGGGCGGTTGTGGCCGACGGAGGCGGCGGGGCCTGTGCGGGGGGTGCCGTTGGAGGAGCCGTTGCGGGCTCGGGAGGGGTCGTTTGAGCCGGTGACGCCTGCGCAGGGGGCGTTCACGCCGATGGAGTCTGTGCAGCAGGGGCGGTTGTGGCCGACGGAGGCGGCGGGGCCTGTGCGGGGGGTGCCGTTGGAGGAGCCGTTGCGGGCTCGGGAGGGGTCGTTTG
>NZ_JBEOWY010000025.1:49502-50137 GCF_040296285.1 Kitasatospora sp. NPDC002227 | reverse complement strand
GAGCCGGTGACGCCTGCGCAGGGGGCGTTCACGCCGATGGAGCCTGTGCAGCAGGGGCGGTTGTGGCCGACGGAGGCGGCGGTGCCTGCGGAGTCTGTCGGGCGGGAGATGCCTGCCTTCCGGCGGGGTGATGCGGAGGGTTTCGGCCAGGCCGTTCCGGCGCAGCCTGCGGAGGGCTTCGTGGACTCGGTGCCGGGAGTTCGGCGCGGGGACACGGCGGACTTCGGTGGGGCGGCGCCGTTGCAGCCCTTGCAGGGCGAGACGGTCTCAGGGCGGTTGAACCCGGGCCAGGCTGAGGCTCCGAATGGGGCCGTCGTCGGGGACGGAGACATGGCGACCTTCGGCCGCCCCGCGGAGCAGGCCGTCCCGGCCGAGCACGGTGCGTTCATGGGCCGCGCGATGCCGATGCAGGAGGCCGGCGGTGGCGACCTGCCTGACGGTGTGATCCCGGCTCACCGGGTGGGGGCTTCGGCCATGGACGGCGGCTTCGTCGGCCGGGCCGAGCCGCTGACGGATGCCGTGGGGTCGGAGGGCGACACGGTTCCGGCGCAGCATGTGAGCGCGGGGATGCCGTTGGGCGGGGATACGGTTCCGGCGCAGCATGTGAGCGCGGGGATGCCGTTGGGCGGGGATAC
>NZ_JBEOWY010000025.1:0-49409 GCF_040296285.1 Kitasatospora sp. NPDC002227 | reverse complement strand
GACACGGTTCCGGCGCAGCATGTGAGCGCGGGGATGCCGTTGGGCGGGGATACGGTTCCGGCGCAGCATGTGAGCGCGGGGATGCCGTTGGGCGGGGATACGGTTCCGGCGCAGCATGTGAGCGCGGGGATGCCGTTGGGCGGGGACACGGTCCCGGCGCGCCATGTGGGCGACGGGGTGCCCTTCGACAGTGATGTGACTCCCGCTCATACGGTCGGGGGAGCCGGTTCGCCGGGGGGTCTGCTCGGGGACGGTGTCGAGCCTGCGCGGATGGTGCCGAAGGAGTCGGGGGTTCCGCTGAGTTCGGTGCCGGCGACGGCGGGTGTGCCGATGCATGATGCGTTCGGTGGGCCGGTGGAGCCTGCTCAGATGGTGCCGAAGGACGGGCTGTCGGCTGCGGTGCCGAAGGAGTCGGGGGTTCCGCTGAGTTCGGTGCCGGCGACGGCGGGTGTGCCGATGCATGATGCGTCCGGCAACCCGGTGGAGCCCGCCCAGATGGTGCGGAAGGACGGGCTGACGCCGGCGGAGTCGACGGAAGCGGGTGTCCCTTCGCGGGACCTGAACCGCACGCAGCCCGACTCGGTTGCCCGTAGTGCCGCTGCTCAGAACCAGCCCGCGGGCGGGAGTGGCGGCGGGGGAGGGGCAGGCCAGGGCTTCGAGGTCAACGCCGACCAGTACCGGGCTGCCATCAACCCGATCCTCGCCGCGATGGAGCAGCTCTCCGAGCTCGGCACCTCGCTGACCTCCTTCCTCACCAGCATGGAGTCGAACGCTCCTTGGGGGAAGGACGAGTCCGGCAAGAAGTTCTCCGAGGGGGAGAAGGGCTACCTGCACTACAGCGCCGAAAGCCAGAAGGGCGTGAAGTCCCTGGCGCAGGCGCTCGAGGGGGTCGCCGCGAACCTGAAGACGATGGCCGACGGCTACGACAGTTCCGAGCAGTTCTCCACCGGCGGCTTCGCCGGCGGCGAGGGCGGCTCCGGGGGCGGTCAGATCGGCGCGACCCCGCCGCCCACGTACACCCCGCCCGTCCACATCCCGGTTTCACCGAGCATCACGCTCCCTCACACGAGCACCAGCGGAAGGCACTGACCCACCATGGCTGTTGAACTCCCCGAGCCGCTTCAGTGGGTCCTGCTGCTGCTGGCCGGTACCCGTTGGCCCGAGGCCGACGAAGACCAGCTGCGCGCGATGGCCGACCACTGGCGCAAGACCGCTGACGGCATCGAACATGCCGCCCAGACCGCCGACACGGCGATGAAGAACGCCCTGGACGGCCAGAAGGGCACCGGTGCCGAGGCCGCGGCCCAGGGCTGGGCCAAGTTCACGACGGGCAAGGGCACCGAGGACGACCCCGGTTACTTCCCGGGCACGGTCAAGGCCTGCCGTGGCATGGGCGACATGCTGGAAGCCATGGCCAACTCGGCCGAGACCGCGAAGATCCAGATCGTGGCCCAGCTCGGCATCCTGGCCTTCGAGATCGCCACAGCAGAGGCGGAGGCCGTGGGCACGGCCGGTCTCTCGTTGCTGGAGATCCCAGCCATGATCGCCGCTGGGAAGGCGACCATCGGCGGCATCCTGAAGAAGCTGCTCCAGGAAGTCGCCATGCACGCGCTCAAGATGGCCGTCCAGATGGGTGCCATCAACCTGATGGCGCAGACCATCGAGCTCGCCGAGGGCCACCGCAAGAGCATCGACACGAAGGAGCTCGGCGACTCGTTCAAGGGCGGTGCTCTCTCCGGCGCGTTCGGCAACGTGCTCGGCAAGGGGCTGGGTGCGGCCGGTGGCAAGCTGCTGGGCAAGGGGATGGATTCGCTCGGCGCAAAGATGGCCCATGGCGCTGCGACCGGTGTCGGCACCGATGTCCTGACTCAGCTCACGCTGACCGGCAAGGTCGACTCCGGCAGCCTGCTGGGCTCCGGTCTCTCCGGCGGCGCGGGTGTGGGCCTGCACGCAGGTGCGCAGGGCGTCCGCGACCACTTCAACGGCCCGCCGAAGTTCGCGCCCGAGCACGGGATCGGCGATCCGGTGCCGCCGGGTGAGGGCGGCCGTCAGGACGGTCCCCCGCCGTCGACCCCGCACGGCGAGATCGGCGATCCGGTGCCGTCCGGTTCGGGCGGCCGCCAGGACGGCCCGCCGAGCAGCTCGGAGGGCAGCTCCGACAACAGCACCTACCACGGCCCTGACGGGGCGTCCGGCGGCGGGGAGCACAGCAACAACCTGGCCCCGTTCGGCTCGGACCGCCCGTCTTCCTCCTCCGGCGGCGGCTCCGACCTGGGCTCCAACCGTCCGTCCGAGCAGCCCTCGCACGAGCAGGCCTCGCACGAGCAGGCCTCGCACGAGCAGCCCTCGCACGAGAACCCGCCGTCCGAGCAGCAGTCGCACGACCGGCAGTCGCAGGACGGCCAGGACGACCGCCGGCTGTCCGCGAAGGAGGCAGCCAAGGCCGAGGGTCTGGACTACCTGGACGTCGACGACGATCCGCACGAGTCCACGGCCGGCCGCCACGACGGTCAGCACACCCCGGCCCCGGAGCCGGTGGCGCACGAGCCCAGCAACCAGGAGCACGTTGCGCCCTCGTACGACGAGACGTCGCACGGCGGACCGGAGGCCCAGCCGCCGCACGAGCAGGCGGGCCCTCGCCCCGAGGAGCACGCGAACCCCGACGTCCAGCAGCCGTCCCACGAGAGCCCGTCCCACGAGCAGCAGAGCCACGACGACGACGGGCCGCTGGAGTACCTGAACGTCGATGGCCCGAACCACGAGGAGACCGTCGCCGCCCCGCACGAGCAGCCTTCGCACGAGCAGCCGAGCACCCACCAGCCGGCCCCGGAGAGCGTCACCCACGAGGCTCCCGAGTACGTGCCGGCGAGCGGTCCGCACGAGTCCTCGGGCTCCTCCTCCGACGGCCCGGCCCCGAGCAGCGGCAGCCACAGTGGGGGCGGCGCTGTGCCGACCAACCCGCTGGCCGGCGCCCACCTGGGCACCGGCGCCAACCCGACCACCCACATCGACGGCGGCACCCGGGTGTCCTCCGCCCCGCCGCGTCAGAGCCCGGCGCCGGGTGACCATGTCACGCCCGACGGCGCCGTGCCGCCGACCGCCGAAGCGCCCGCCAACTCCGGTCAGCAGGCCTCCGTGCCGCCGCAGTTCGGCCCGGTACCACCGGCCGGTTCGGTGCCGCACGGCTCCTCCGGAACCGGTGGCGGCAACCACACCGCGCCCCGGCCGGAGACCACTGGGCCCAAGCCCGAGGCCTCGGCCCCGCGGCCGCGTACCGAGCCGGGCACCGAAGCCGGTGGCAGCCGCTTCCGCACCCAGGAGCAGCGCCGTCGCGAGCAGGAGCAGGAGCAGCGCCGGCACGAGTTCGCCACCCGCGAGCACACCACCCCTGAGACCCCGGTCGAGCCGAAGCGCGACGTGCCGACGATGGGTCAGGAGGAGCGTCTGCACACCCTCGGCAACCTCAAGCCCGAGGAGCGGCGCAAGCTCGCCACGGACAAGGAGTTCGTCGCCGAGCTGCGCAAGCACTCGACGCCGGACGAGTTCGCCCAGTCGGCCGCGCACCTGCTGGTCGAGGTCGACCCCCGTACGGTCCAGGGCGGCGCGTCCCGCCACGAGGCCCAGCAGCAGCTGGCCCGGATGCTGCGCAACCCCGATGTCGCCGAGCGGATGCTCCGGAACGGGGTGGAGGTCGTGGTCGTCCCCAAGGACGTCCGGATGACCGACGTGCCCGCGTTCGACCGCCTCAAGGGCAAGGGCGCCGAAGGTGAGTCCGGGCTGGGCCGCAGCTGGGACGACATCCGCGGCGTGAGTGACCGGAAGAAGGTGGCCATCACCGAGGAGAACCTGCTCGGCGAGAAGACCACCATCGGCAGGACCGGCAGTTTCGCGGACGGGTACTCGAGCACGACGCACGAGTTCGCCCACGCGATCCACAAGTACGGGCTGTCGCCCAGCGAGAAGCAGCTCATCACGGAGTCGTTCAACAACAAGCGCAGGAACGACTCCGACCGGACCGCCGAGTGGGCGGACGGGCCGCGCCAGGACACCAGGGGCCGGGACAAGGAGAACTACAGCTCCACCGACGAGAAGGAGTACTTCGCCCAGGTCACCAACTCCTACCTGTCGACCAACCACGGCAAGGACGCACTGACCGGCCAGGACCGCAACAACGGCTCCCACTGGGCCGGACAGCACGAGCAGGCCCTCCACCCGCTGCTGGAGCAGCTGTACGGCAAGGATCCGCTCGCCGCTCACACCGGCGGACGCGCCAACCCGGTCCACCACACCGAGGCGGTGTCCGGGGTCGGCGACTTCTTCCGCATGGCCGAGGGCCAGCACGAGACGCCCCTGCACGAGGCGCCCGACCACGAGAGCCAGCCGCACGAGAACGAGCCGCGCGAGAACGAGCCCCACGAGGGCCGGCCGCACGAGGGCCGGCCGCACGAGGACGCGGACTCCTCCGACGGACCCTCGCCCGCGCCGCCGACCAGCACCCCGCGGCCGGAGCTCGCGGAGGTCCCGGCCGGGAAGCGTCAGGAGATGCTCGACTGGGCCTTCAAGGAGCAGACGAAGACCAAGCTGGAGGACTGGCAGCACACCGGGGACGAGCAGCCGCCCACGGTGAAGATCCCGCTGGAGAACGGCAGCCACCTGGTCGTCTCCGAGCGGGGCGCCGACGGGCGCTACCCGGTGTCGGAGCACACGCCCCAGTTCGAGGAGGTCGCACCGCCCAAGGGCGGTAAGTCGGGCAAGAAGGGCGGCCAGCAGGCCCCGGAGCGCAGGCCGGCCCTCGACGAGAACGGCCAGCAGAAGTTCACGGTGAGGGAGCTGGAGCCCAAGACGGTCGACGAGCTGTTCGAGGGCAACCGGCGCCCGGAGACCGCGCACCCGACGGACGTGAACCTGAAGCGCCAGGACGAGAAGCTGGTCGAGACGATCGACCACAAGAGCAAGAACGGCACGACCGAGAAGCTCTACATGCACTTCGACCAGGAAGAGCACTCCTTCTCCCACTACTCCTTCGCCAAGGGCAGCAAGCCGGGCGAGGAGGTCGGCTCCCACATGACGGTCGACAACGCCCTGGCCACCCTGTTCGCGAAGCTGGGTCCGCCGGACGGGCGGCCGCGCACGCACGACAACGCGTCGCAGTTCCTCAACCACCGCGCCGAGTCGCAGTCCACCGACGCACCGCTGGACAAGTCGCACTACAACGGGATCCTGACGGGTGAGCACCACCTGGCCGAGGTCGACAACATGCACTTCTACGTGTCCGACCCCAAGGGCAAGAAGCCCAAGGGCTCGCGCGACCCGGGCGTGAACCTCAAGGAGTTCAACGACTTCGTGGACGTCTCCCTGGAGCACCTGGGCGCGAGCAAGGAGCTGCGGGACGTCATCAGCGGGTCGGCCGAGCGGGTGGCGGCCGGCGGGGAGATCGCGCACCCCGACGGCAAGCCGAACCCCCCGCTCCGGCCGGGCCACGTCAGGCGTGAGCTCACCGACATGATCGCCGATGAGGACCAGAAGCCCGAGTTCGCCCGGTTCGCCGCTCTGGTGACCGACCGGACCGGTGCGCGGGAGGTGCCGCCGCTGCTGGGCAAGCTGATGCGGGACCACAACGACACGATCGGCCTCACCCGCGAGGAGTTCAACCAGCTCGACCTCAAGAAGGTCCCCGAGGCGAGCAGGACGGCCGCCCAGGAGCACTTCGACGCTGCCGACGCCCGCCTGGCGAAGGCCAACGAGGAGCTCGCGGCCGCGAAGAAGGATGCTCAGACGGCCGCGGCCAACGCCAAGAAGTTCACCAAGGGCACGCCGGAGTTCGTGGAGCCCTTCCAGAAGTTCAAGACGGCGGAGAAGGCGTTCAACGAGGCCAAGGCCCGGGCCGACGCCGCCGCGCAGGACATGGAGTACCACTTCACCGCCGGGAACGGCACGGACCAGGTGCACCAGGCCATCGCCGAGCACCACTGGGACACCGTCAAGGAGTGGATCCGCGACCCGCTGAACACCCGGTCCGAGGAGAGCTCGTCGTCACCCGGTGACGACGAGCCGTCCGCCGCGCCCCCCGGTGACGACGATCTGCCGTCCCCCGCGCCGCCCGGCGAGGGTGAGCCGGTGAACGAGCGGAGCGGGGAGCGCAGCGCGCTGGAGAAGGCCGGTCTCGACCTGCGCGGTGAGCCGGACCGGGTGCTCGAGCGGCTGGAGCAGCGCTTCGGCGCGCCCGACGCCGGGTCGGCCGACCGGGTGCGGGAGGTGCTCGGGAGCGGTGGCAACTTCGACCAGGTGCTCGGCGCCCACCTGGGCCACGAGCTGCACTCGGACGGCAGCGGCGAGCTGGTGCACGCGATGCAGAACGGCGCCTCCGCCGACACGGTCAAGTACCTCTTCGGCGGCGCCGAGCGTACGCCCGAGGTGGACCGCCAGCTCGGCTCGCACCCCGACTGGGTGGAGCCGCGCGAGATGGGCCGCTGGCTCATGGGCAGCAGCATGCAGGACCGCAACGGGCCGATGGTCCGCCTGAACGAGGGCCTGGCCCACGGGGAGCACGGTGGCGGCTCGCTGCTCTACCTCGGTGGTGACGCCGACATCGAGCACGCGCTGTTCACCACCGGCACCAAGGACCTGACCATCGTCTCGACCGACCCGAACGTGCCGGACCGGACCCAGTTCCTGCAGAGCACGGGCGCCGTCATCAAGCAGAAGCTGGAGAGGTACGGCCCGGACCACAAGGTCACCGTCGAGCCGATCGGCCAGGACGGCACCCACTTCTCGGTCACGGACGCCAACAACAACCGCGTCATGGACGTGCGCTACCACGCCCAGACGTACGACGAGTTCCTGAAGGGCAGCGGCCCCGGCGCCGACAGGAAGTTCGACTTCCTGATGGAGAAGGACTCCTGGTTCGGCGAGTGGAGGGACGCCTCGGGCGCCCGGCTGAGCCAGTCCGACATCGTGCACCGGGTCGGTGACTCGCTCAAGGACGGTGGCCACTGGATCGGCGGCTTCGAGCCGGGTGCGAGCGCGGGCACCGACCGGCTCTTCCACGACCGGACGGGCGAGTTCACCACGCACGACCGGACGCACTGGGGCGGCCAGGAGTACCTGCACGTCCGGCAGCGCCAGGACCAGGCGGAGCTGCCGCACACCCAGCCCGACGACCCGGGCGTCCTGAACGCCTACGACATCGCGGACTCGGTCCTCAACGGGCATCCGAACGTCACGGACATGCCGGTGGCCGACTTCCATCAGTCGATCGTGAAGTCGGTGGCCGAGGACGCGCTCGCCTACCTCGAACCGGAGGACCGGCACACCGGCCCGGTCGCGGAGCGGCTGGCAGACTGGTTCGCGGGGCACGGCAACCCGCGCCCTGACCCGGCCGCCATCCGCGACGTCCTCGACCGCGCTCTCGCCCAGGCCGACAACCCGTCGCCCGCGCCGCCGACGGCTCCCGAGGAGATCCACCTCGACGGCTCGCACCCGGGCGGTGACGACCTGCCGTCCCCGCCGCCCCCGGGCCACCGGGAGGAGGCCGGCCCGCAGCAGCACGAGGACCAGCCGTCCCCGCCGCCGCCCGCCGGCCAGGGCCAGGAGCTCCGGTTCGGCCCGGTGCGGCCCGAGCACACGGAGCACGGGACGCCGCATGCCGAGCCCGAGCCCGAGCCCGAGCAGGGCAGCCGCAAGCGCGGGGCGGAGGGAGAGCCGGAGGCCAAGTTCCGGCGCACCGAGGCGTACGAGCGCACCACGCTGGTACGCGAGCAGCGCGGCCTCAAGCCGCCGACGCCCGAGCAGCGGCAGGCGGTCGAGCAGCTCACCGGCAGGCAGCCCTTCCCGGAGCCGACCGAGAAGCTGCTCAAGGCCGTCAACCCGCACGAGCAGAGCCTCGACGGCAGCAGCCTGCACAGCTGCCTGGAGGCGGCCGAGGCGCTGCGCGACACCCACTACGGGCGACCGCGTCCGTCGGACGTCCCGCTGACGGACCGTCCGGAGGCCGATGCCGCCTGGACGCTGCTCAAGCGGGCGGAGCCCCCGCGCTCCTTCGGCGACGGCAAGCACGGCATCGAGGCCCTGGTCAGGCAGGTCGAGGAGGGCGGCCCCGGCACCTTCTCCACCGTCCTGCTCGGCAAGCAGGGCAAGGAGGGCCACGCCCTCACCCTGATCCACGGCCAGGACGGCGTCCTGCGCTGGGCCGACCCCTCCACCGGCACGGTGCGGACCGTCCACGAGCAGCCGATCCCCCCGCGCTTCGGCAACAGCGACCACGTCTGGGCCGCCACCACGGGCCCGCACGAGGAGCACGTCCCCGGCGGGGTCCACGACCCGGCGATGTTCGGCGAGGACGCGCCCGAGTTCGGCATGGCAAAGAAGGACAAGCAGAAGAAGGACGAGGAGGCCTTCACCCCGTACGTGGCCGGCGACCCGGTGGCCGAGCAGCGCATGCAGGACGTGGAGACCGCGATGAAGCAGGGGCTGAAGGGCCGCCCGCTCGGCCTGGGCGGCAAGGACGGCACCCGCTACACCCGTGAGGACATACCCGGTGGGGACCCGGCCCCGATGTACCGGGCGATGACCAGGGCCGAGTTCGAGGGCCTCGCCACGGCCAGCTTCAAGCAGGGTCCGGCCTTCCAGGGCTTCTCGCCGACTCAGGAGTACTCGGAGGGCTACATCACCAACAAGTCCCGCGAGACGCACCTGATCGCGCTCTACCGGCCTGATTTCGTACCGGGCGGGGAGACCCGTCCGTCCGTCGGCGACATCTTCCTCGCCAACGGTGGCCGGGAGAAGAACGAGGACGGGATCACCTCCATCGGCGTCGGCAGGACCGCGGGTTTCAGCGCCGAGGTGAAGGGCGCGCAGAAGGAGCTCGACGGCTGGACGGAGAAGCTCGCCACGGCCCAGAAGGCGGTCACGACCGCGGAGGCGGACCTCGCCAAGGCGGACCCGAAGTTCCGCAAGCCCATCGAGAACCGCCTGAAGAAGGCGAACGACGCCGTGCTGGAAGCACAGGGGAAGATCGACGGCCTCCAGGGTGAACCGCTGCCGGACAGCGCGATCAGCGAGCTGAACGCGGCCATCGCGCGCGGAGACATCGCCTGGCAGCTGATGACGCTCAGGCAGTGACGACGTCTCACTCGCCCTCTCCCGTGCGGATGCGGGGGAGGGCGGTGGGGTGGGTGTCGCGCAGGTAGGCGACCAGGTGTTCGCGGACCTCGAAGCGCAGCAGCGCCGCCGCGTCCGGGGTCCGGGCCGTCATGGCGGCCCGGACCACCACGGTGGACGGGGTGGTGTCGGTGACCTGGAGGTGCCACTCCTGGCCGTCCCAGTGCGGGTTCTTGCCCAGGTGCCCGTGCAGGGCGGCACGCAGCTCGGGGACGGGCGTGGTGTGGTCCAGGTGGAGGGTGACCCAGGCGAGCAGGCCCGGGTCGCGGCGGGTCCAGTTCTCGAAGGGCTTGGAGACGAAGTAGGAGACCGGCACGATCAGCCGGCGGTAGTCCCAGAGCCGGACCACCAGGTAGGTGAGGGTGATCTCCTCGACCGTGCCCTGCTGGGCGTCGACCACCACGGTGTCCCCGATCCGGACGGTGTCGCCGAAGGCGATCTGCAGGCCGGCGAAGAAGTTGCCCAGCGCCGACTGGGCGGCGATGCCCGCGACGATGCCGAGGATGCCCGCCGAGGCGAGCAGGCTCGCGCCGACGGTGCGCATCGCGTCGAAGGTCAGCAGCATGACGGCGCCGGTCACCACCGCGATCAGCGCGCTGACCACCCGTCGGAGCACGCTGATCTGGGTGTGCACCCGCTGCAGCCGGGCGGCGTCCTCGGCCCGGCTCTCGAACCGGCTCTCGTACCGGCTGAGGAAGGCGACCAGCCCGGCTGCCACCACCCGGACGGTCAGCCAGCCGAGGCCCGCGATCAGGACGAGCAGCACCGCGTGGTGCAGCCCGTCGCCCTCGAGGCCGAGCAGCTTCTCGAGCGGACGGGCGGTGAGCAGCAGCGCCGCGCAGATGACCACCTGCAGCGGCACCCGGCAGCGCCGCAGCAGCGGCCAGACCCGGTCGTCCGGCCGCCGGACGGCGACCCGTTGCAGCGTCCGGTCGACGACCCAGCCCAGCGTGAGCGTGACGGCCAGGATGCCGAGCAGGGTGGTGAGCGGCCAGAACACGGTGCACCTCGACGGATCCGGGGGATTCGTACCCTAGCGCCCCGGTATATCCGGATCGTGGAGGCCGAGGCCACTCGAAAGAGTCAGTGTGCGACCGAAGTGGGGCGGGGAGACACCTGGCAGTACGTCAGCACCATTCACCAGGAGCATCGTTGAAGCGTTCCGTCGCATCCGCCGCCGTCCTCGCCGCCGCACTCGCCCTGCTGCCCGCCCTGCCTGCCGGGGCCGCCGGCCCGGCACCGGCCTCCTCGCGCCTCGCCGGGCTGGACTGCACGACCTGGATCCACAACAACGACCCGCTGCACGGTGGTGTCGACTGCTCCAACAACACCGATGGGACCATCACCTTCCACGCCGACATCACCTGCGGCTGGGCCCCGGACGTCACCGGCAACTCGGCGACCGTCGCCCCCGGCGAGGTCGGCGAGTCCTCCGGCACCTGCGCCTTCTACAGCACCGGGATCGGCCACATCGGCTGGACCGTGGAGTAGCAGGTCCGGGGCCCGGCCGCCGGAGTGACGGCCGGGCCCCGGGGGGTGGATCAGGCGGGGAGGTGCCAGACCTGGTTCGCGGCGCCGTCGCAGTCCCAGATCCCGGGCACCGTGCCGTTGGCGGTGTTGAAGCCCAGGACGTCGAGGCAGCGGCCGGACTGCGGGTTCAGGAGCGAGCCGTCGGCCCGCAGGCGCCACTGCTGCGCGCCGGTGCCGTTGCAGGGGTAGGTCTGCACCGGGGTGGCGTTGCCGGTCCGGCCGCCCTGGACGTCCAGGCAGTTGCCGAGGGCGCGGATGGTGCCGTCGGCGCCGACCTTCCAGGACTGGTTGACGTTGCCGAGGCAGTCCCACATCTGGGTCGGCGTCCCGGCGGCGGTGCTGCCGCCTCGCACGTCCAGGCACTTGCCGACGTAGCCGGTGATCTGGCCGACCGGGCCGGCCGGGACGGCGGGGCCGAACACGATGTCTCGCCAGGTCGGCGTTCCCCACGTGCACGCACCGGAGTTGGTGGTGTTGCCGGTGACCCAGCCGCTGAAGTAGGGGTAGTAGCTGTAGGTGTTGGTGTTCCAGTCGTAGGCGGAGCACTGGCCCGCGAGGGACCAGGTCTGCTGCGGGTCGAGGCCCGAGCAGGCCACGGTGTTGTAGCCCGTCCAGGTGCAGCTCCCGACGCCGCCCGGGCCCGGGGTGGCGGCGTTGGCGGCGGTGGGCGCGGTGAGGGCGGCGGCCCCGGCGAGCAGGGCGGAGGCGAGCAGCGTGGAGGTGCGGCGCACGGGGGGTCCTTTCGGAAGGGTGGACGGGGGGGCGTCAGGCGGGGAGGTTCCACTTCTGGTTGGCGGTGCCGAGGCAGTCCCAGAGCTGCATGCGGGCGCCGTTGGCGGTGGAGACGCCGGTGACGTCCAGGCAGCGGCCGGACTTGGTGTTGACCAGCGAGCCGTCGCCCCGGAGCTTCCACTGCTGCGAGATGGCGCCGTTGCAGTGCCACATCACCACGGGGGTGCCGTTGCCGGTGTTGCCGCTCTGCGGGTCCAGGCAGTTGCCGACGGCGCGGAAGGTGCCGTCGGCGCCGACCTTCCACCGCTGGTTGACGTTGCCGAGGCAGTCCCACGTCTGGGTCGGGGTGCCGTTGGCAGTGCTGCCCATCTGGACGTCCAGGCACTTGCCCACGAAGCCGGTGATCTGGCCGACCGGGCCGGCCGGGACGGCGGGGCCGAAGGCGATGTCGGACCACATCAGGGAACCCCACCCGCAGAACCCGCTGTTGCTGGTGTTGCCGGTGACCCAGTCGCTGTAGAAGGGGTAGTAGGAGGTCTGCTGGGTGTTCCAGTCGTAGGCCGAGCACTGGCCCGCGAGGGCCCAGGTCTGCATCGGGTCGAGGCCCGAGCAGGTGGCGGTGTTCAGGCCGGTCCAGGCGCAGCTGCCGACGCCGCCCGGGCCCGGGGTGGCGGCGCTCGCGCTGGTGGCGGGGGTGGCGAGGGCGGCAGCTCCGGCGAGCAGGGCGGCGGCGAACACGGAGGCGATGCGGCGCACGGGCCGTTCCTTTCGGGGGAGGAAACAGGTCTGCCCGCATGTGAAGCAATCGTGGTGACGTTGCGAAAATCTGTGCGGGCTGCGCGAAAGCCTTGGGCACAGGATGTTCATGGTCAACGAGCCGGGGTGAAGATCGCGCCATGGGTCCGTCTACGTACGGAGGGGAAGCGGCGCGGTACGCGACCGCCCCGGGCAGGTCCGGCGCGCGGCCGATCCGGCCGGATCGCTACCGTCCGGTTCCTGCCAGGGGCGGATCTTGACGGTGCGTCAGGCCGTCTCGGTGGCGGCCCGCTCGGCGGCACTGCGCTCGACGCAGAACTCGTTGCCCTCGATGTCGGCCATGACGACCCAGCCGGTGCCGTCGGGCCGCCGCTGGTCGTCCACCTGGGTGGCGCCGAGGGCGAGCAGGCGCTCGACCTCCTCGTCGCGGGTGCGGTCCTGCGGCTGCAGGTCGAAGTGGATCCGGTTCTTGACGGTCTTGGCGTCCGGGCCGGTGATGAAGAGCAGCTGGACGCCGTTGGAGCAGCTCAGCAGCGCCATCGGGTCCCCGGGGAAGTCGTCCTCGGCGAGCGAGCCGTCGAGCACCTGGGCCCAGAAGGAGCCGAGGGTGTAAGCGTCGGCGCAGTCGATGGTGGTGTGTCGTACGAGAGAGGCCATGCCCGCCACTATGGCCGAGCCCCGCACCCCCTGGCCATGCCTTTTGACGGCCGCCCTCGAGGTGGTGATCCGGTTGCCCGGAGGGGCAGAGTGTGGGGGTGGGGGGTTCGCGGTGGTGGGTGGTGGGTGGTAGTCGTAGTGGCTTCGTGTCGGGCCGTCAGGTGGTCCGCGGTACGAGGGAGCCTGACGGATGCACAGGAAGAGCACGGCCGGGAAGCTGCTGGTCGGTAGTGCGGCGCTGGTCTGTCTGAGCGTGTGCGCGGTGGCGGTGAGCACCGAGGCGGAGGGCTCGGTGGATCCGGCGGCCCCCGCGGTGTCGGTGGCTCCGGTGGTGCCTGCCGCAGCCGGGCCGATGCGGCTGAGCAGTCCGGACGGGGCGGTGACGGCCGCTGAGATCTCGTCGTTCCGCGGGTACGTGCAGGGGCTCGAGCCGGCCGCCGACAACATCGGCAACAACTGGGCCCAGGGGCACAGCGGCGAGGAGACCAAGGCGATGGGGGTGGTCTACGAGCTCGGCCACGACCGCCCGGTGCTGGACCGGATGATCGGCTACTGCGACGCCGTGCTCTCCGAGCGCAACGACCTCGCGCCCGCACCCGTCGGCCACCACGTGCTCTGGACCGGCAAGGCCGACCCCGCCTGGCCCAACGACGTGACCACCAAGCCGATCGGCACCGGCGGCGAACAGGGCGACCCCGTCGGCCACCTGGCCAACTGCGCCCGTCTGATCCTGCAGACGCCGGCCTTGGCCAAGGCCCCGGTGACCGGCGGCGACCCGCACAAGTACGGCGCGACCTACCTCGACCGGGCCAAGCGGTACGTCGCCGAGGCCGACACCGCCGTGGACCACCACATCCTGGCCCGGCTGCTCGACGTCTCGCGCGGCGGCAAGCAGTACTTCGCCGCCGACTCGCCGTACAAGGGCGGCCAGCCGGTGCCGTGGAACCAGCAGATGATGTTCGACTACGCCTTCCAGAACCTGGCGGTGGCGCACGAGCTGCTCGCGGACAGCCCGCAGCGGGTGAAGCGGTACGACCAGCTGGTGCAGGCCAGTGTGGACTGGTTCTTCAAGGCGGTCCGCACCTACACCGACGCCAAGGGGCACCCCGCCTACGACTGGGCGTACGCCCCGCTGGACGGGGGCAAGGAGGACAACGACCACGGCAGCCTGGACGCGGCCGGGCTCTACCGGGCCTACCTGAGCGGCCGGTACGGCATCACCGCGGCGAAGCTCGCCCCGCTGGCCAACACCTTCGCGGACGTGATGACGAAGGGCGCCGGCCACTACGCGGGCCGGATCGACGGTACGGACGGCTCCGGCAACAGCGCCCCGACGACCTACGTCCGCAGTGGCTGGCTCCTGACGGCCGAGTTCCGCCCGGACGTCTACCACGCCTGGCTCGCGGTCGACCTCCCCGGCAACACCACCACAGCGGTGGACCGCTTCTCCCGAGCCCTGCTCGTGAAGAGCCGCCGTTCCCCGCGCCCCTGAATCGTTCGAGCCCCAGGTATGGTCGGTGACCATGAGACTGGGTGGGCTGCTGCGGCGTCGGTGGCTGGTCGGGTTGGTCGTGCTGGCGGTGGCCCTGGTCGGGGTGGTGGTGGCCGTCGGGCGGGGGCAGGCGGCCGCGGTGCGGGAGGAGGACCGTTTCCTCAGCATGCCCGAGGTGCCCGGGAGCAGCGCGACGGTGAAGATCGACACGGCGTTCTTCACGACGGGCAGTACGCCGCGGCCCGCGATCCTGCTGGCCCACGGCTTCGGCGGCAGCAAGGACGGCGAGGCCGACCGGGCCCGGCAGCTGGCGCGGGCGGGGTACGCCGTGCTGACCTGGTCGGCGCGGGGTTTCGGGCACTCGACCGGGCAGATCGGGCTGGACGCACCGGACCGCGAGATCGCGGACGTGAAGCACCTGGTCGACTGGCTGGCCCAGCGGCCCGAGGTGCAGCTGGACGGGCCCGGCGACCCGCGGGTGGGCATCACCGGCGCGAGCTACGGCGGCGGCGCCGCGCTGCTCGGGGCCGCGTACGATCCGCGGATCGACGCCGTGGCCAGCCAGATCACCTGGTGGAACCTGGCCGACGCGCTCTTCCCGCAGGCGGCCGGCGACTCCGACGGGGTGTTCAAGAAGCTCTGGGCCGGCATCTTCTTCACCACCGGCTCGGCCGGCGATCTGACCGGGCCCCGGAAGGCGGCGGCCGGCCCGCCCGGTTGCGGCCGGTTCCTGGACGAGCTGTGCGCGATGTACGACCGGGTCGCCACCGCCGGGCGGCCGGACGCCGCCGCCGTCCAGCTGCTGACCCGCTCGAGCCCGTCCTCCGTCGCCGACAGGCTGAACAAGCCCACCCTGGTGATCCAGGGCCAGCAGGACTCGCTCTTCCCGCTCGACCAGGGCGACGCCATCGCCAAGGCGGTGGCCAGGACCGGCGCGCCCGTCGCGGTGGACTGGTTCGCCGGCGGCCACGACGGCGGCACCGAGGGCAGCGAGCGCACCGACGCCCGCGTCACCGCCTGGTTCGACCACTACCTGCGGCAGAAGGGCAACGACACCGGCCCGGCCTTCCGCGTCACCCGTACCGGCGGCGTCGACTCCACCGGCTTCCAGGCCGTCCTGCGCGGCGCCGACTCCGACGACTACCCCGGCCTGGGCGGCACCGCCACCCGTACGTACCCGCTGACCGGCGGCGCGCAGACCGTCAGCAACCCGCCCGGCGGCGCCCCGCCGAACATCTCCGCCCTGCCCGGCATCGGCGGCGCCCTCTCCCAGGCAAGCGCCCTCGGGGTGGGGTTGAGCATCGACTTCCCCGGCCAGTACGCGAGCTTCGACTCGGCGCCGCTCGCCGAGCCGCTCCAGCTCACCGGCGCCCCGACGGTGCGGCTGCACGTCAGCGCCGACCGGCCGGACGCCGTGCTGTTCGCCAAGCTGTACGACCTGGCGCCGGACGGCAAGCAGAGCCTGCCGCAGCAGCTGGTCGCGCCACTGCGGGTGACGGGCAGCCAGGACGTCACCGTCCGGCTGGCCGCCGTCGACCACGCCTTCCCCGCCGGGCACCGGCTGCGGCTGGTGGTGGCCACCACCGACCTCGGGTACGCCTCCCCGGCCGAGCCGGCCACGTACAGGATCTCCGTCAGCGGCGAGCTCACCGCGCCGACGGTGGCCCAGCTGCGCACCGAGGCCGCCCCGCTGCCCGCCCGGGTCTGGCTGCTGCCGCTGCTCGCCGTGCTGGTCGGGGTCGCCCTGCTGGCCGGACGGCGGCGCAAGACCCCGGCGCCGGATCCGGAGCTGGCCGAGGTGCCGCTGCGGATCACCGGGCTGACCAAGCGCTACCGCAAGGCGGCCGACCGGTACGCGGTGCGGGAGCTGTCCTTCGAGGTCGAGAAGGGCCAGGTGCTCGGCCTGCTCGGGCCCAACGGCGCGGGCAAGACCACCACGCTGCGGATGCTGATGGGCCTGATCCGGCCCGACGCGGGCGAGATCCGGCTGTTCGGGCACGCCGTGCGGCCGGGCGCGCCGGTGCTCTCCCGGGTCGGCGCCTTCGTGGAGGGCGCGGGCTTCCTGCCGCACCTGACCGGCCGGGCCAACCTGCACCTGTACTGGGAGGCCACCGGCCGCCCCGCCGAGGACGCCCACTTCGACGAGGCGCTGGCCATCGCCGACCTCGGCGAGGCACTGGAGCGGGCCGTGCGCACCTACTCCCAGGGCATGCGGCAGCGCCTGGCCATCGCCCAGGCCATGCTCGGCCTGCCCGATCTGCTGATCCTGGACGAGCCCACCAACGGGCTGGACCCGCCGCAGATCCGCGAGATGCGGGAGGTGATGATCCGTTACGCCGCCGAGGGCCGCACGGTGATCGTCTCCAGCCACCTGCTCGCCGAGGTCGAGCAGAGCTGCACCCACCTGGTGGTGATGGACCGTGGGCGCCTCGTCAGCGCCGGCCCGGTGGCCGAGATCGTCGGCCACGGCGAGCAGCTGCTGATCGGCACCCCGGCCGCGTACGGCCCCGAGCAGCTCGCGGCCGCCGCCGAGAAGGCGGCCGAACTGCCGGGCGTCGGATCGGTCGTGGTGGCCGAGCGCGGTCTGCTCGTCCAGCTCGACGGCCTGCCCGCCAGCCGGCTGGTGGCCGAGCTGGTCGCCCTCGGGGTGCCCGTCGAGTCCGCCGGGCCGCACCGCCGCCTGGAGGACGCCTTCCTCTCCCTGATCGGAGGTACGGCATGAGTGCCGCCGCTGCTCCCGGCTACCGGGCCGGTCGTACGCTGCCGCTGCGGGTGGAGGCCGTCCGCCAGCTGCGGCGGCGCCGGACGATGGTGATCGGCGGGGTGCTGGCCGCGCTGCCGGTCATCGTGCTGATCGCCTTCCAGATCGGCGGGACGCCGAGCCGGCCCGACCGGACCACCTTCATCGAGCTGGCCACCGCCTCGGGCCCGAACTTCGCGGCCACCCTGCTCTTCATGGGCACCGGCTTCCTGCTGGTCATCCCGGTCGCGCTGTTCTGCGGGGACACCGTGGCGGCCGAGGCCAGCTGGTCCTCGCTCCGCTACCTGCTGGCCGCCCCGGTGCCCCGGGCCCGGCTGCTCGCGCGCAAGTTCACCGTCGGCCTGGCCTTCTCTGCGGCGGCGATCGTGCTGCTGCCCCTGGTCGGCCTGGCCGTCGGCACGGCCGCCTACGGCTGGGGCGACCTGCGGCTGCCGACCGGCGCGAGCCTGCCAGCCACCCAGGCCGTCCCCCGGCTGGCCCTGGCGGTGGTCTTCGTCTTCCTGAGCGAACTCGTCATCGCCGCGCTCGCCTTCTGGCTCTCCACCGCCACCGACGCCCCCCTCGGCGCCGTCGGCGGAGCCGTCTTCCTCTCCATCATCACCGGAGTGCTCGACGCCATCACCGCCCTCGGCTCCCTGCGCGAGTGGCTGCCCGCCCACTGGCAGTACGCCTGGGCGGACGCACTCCAGCCCCAGCTGGAGTGGGGCGGCATGCTGCAGGGCGCCTCGCTCTCGGTGTCGTACGCGATGGTGCTCCTGGCACTCGCCTTCCGGGGCTTCGCCCGCAAGGACGTCGTCTCCTAGGCCTTCAGGGCGTGGGCGACCAGCGCGTTGGCGTGGCCGTGGCCGAGGCCGTGCTCGGTCTTGAGCCAGGCGACGAGCTCCATGTGCTTGGTCAGCGGGGAGGAACCGATCAGCTCGAGCCAGTCGGCGACCGGGCGGCCGTACTTCTGCTCGATGGACGGGAAGTAACTCGCGGGGCCCTTCACGGAAGTGGTCATGGCCCCATGCTGCCCGGCCCCACTGACAGTGCCGGTGGGCTCCGATGAGCGATGATGGGAGTTCAGCAGCCCGACCGAAGGAAATGCCCCGTGGCCCAGATCGTCCTCTTCCACTCCGCCTACGGCCTGCGGCCCGCCGTGCACGCCGCCGCCGAGCGCCTGCGCGGGGCCGGGCACCAGGTGCTGGTACCGGACCTGTTCGACGGGAAGGTGTTCGACAGCGTCGAGGAGGGCCAGGCGTACCAGGACGAGGTCACCACGGACGAGCTGCTGCGGCGGGCCGTGACGGCCGCGGTGCCGCTGCTCGCACCGGGGCTGCCGCCAGTCGTCTACGCCGGGTTCTCGCTCGGCGGAGCGCTCGCGCAGAACCTCGCGCTGGCCGACGAGAAGGCCGCCGGGCTGCTGCTCCTGCACGGCACCTCGGACATCCGGGACGACGCCGCGACCTCGGTGCCGGTCCAGCTGCACGTGGCCGAGCCGGACCCGTTCGAGACCGAGGACTGGCTGAACACCTGGTACCTGCGGATGCTGAAGATCGGCGCCGACGTCGAGGTCCACCGCTACCGCGGCGCCGGCCACCTCTTCACCGACCCCGACCTGCCCGACTACGACGCCGAAGCCGCCGAGGCCACCTGGGCGGGCACCCTCGACTTCCTCGCCGAACTCGACGGCTGACACCCCGATGGCCGGCTACTCCGCCACCCCGCTGCCCCGCAAGCTCGGCATCGGGCCCGACAGCGAGGTGGTGGTGATCGGCGGCGACCCGGGGCTCGACCTGCCCGTTCGACACACCCTGGGCCCGTTCGACGTCGCCGTCTGGTACCCGGCCGACCGGGCCGAGCTGACATCCCGCCTGGCGGAGTTCCGTGCCGTGATGCGCCCCGCCGCCGGCCTCTGGATCGCCTGGCCGAAGAAGGCCTCCAAAGTCCCCACTGACCTCGGCGAGGACACCATCCGCGAGGTAGCCCTCCCCACCGGCCTGGTCGACAACAAGGTCTGCGCGATCGACGCGACCTACAGCGGACTGCGCCTGGTCATCCGCCGCGAACTCAGGCCCGCCGGCGGCAGGTGAGACACCACTTCAGCGGCGCGGGGAACTGGCCCAGTGCCGGGAGGGGTCAGGACTGGTGGAGGTAGGTGAGCACCGCCCGGACGCGGCGGTTGGTGTCCTGGTCGTCGTAGACGCCGAGTTTGCCGAAGAGGGAGGTGGTGTACTTGCCGACCGCGCTTTCGCTGAGGAAGAGGCGGCGGCCGATGGCGGCGTTGGAGAGGCCCTCGGCCATCAGGCCGAGCACCTCGTGCTCGCGCTCGGTGAGCTTTGCCAGGCCCCGGCTCGGGGAGCCGGCCGAGAGGAGTTTGGCGATGACGGCCGGGTCCATCGCGGTGCCGCCGGCGGCGACCCGCTCCAGGGAGTCCATGAACTGGTCGGCGTCGAAGACGCTCTCCTTGAGCAGGTAGCCGATGCCGCCCGAGCCGTCGGCGAGCAGCTCGCGGGCGTAGAGCTGCTCGACGTGCTGGGAGAGGATCAGGATCGGCAGGCCCGGGATCTCCTGGCGGGCCGTCAGTGCGGCGCGAAGGCCTTCGTCCGACTGGGTCGGCGGCATCCGCACGTCGATCACCGACACGTCCGGGCGGTGGGCGCGCAGTGCCTCCAGCGTCTCGGGGCCGGTGCTCGCGGTGGCCACCACCTCGTGCCCGCAGGCCTCGATCAGGTGGACCAGGCCGTCGCGCAGCAGGAAGAGGTCTTCGGCTACAAGGATTCGCATGGCACCATCATGGTCGCTCGGGTCGGCCCACCGGGCGGGCTGCTGAGATCCAGGGTGCCGTCGAAGGCGGCCAGGCGCCGCCGCAGCCCGGAGAGCCCGCTGCCGGGCCCGGCCTCGGCCCCGCCGCGGCCGTCGTCCTCGACCGTCACCACCAGGGCGGTGTCGTCCCGGACGAGTGAGATCCGGGCCTTGGCGGCCCCGGCGTGCTTGACGGCGTTGGTGAGCAGCTCGGCGATGCCGAAGTAGAGGGCGGACTCGATCGGCGGGTCCAGCCGGAGCTTGCCGGTGGCGGTCACGGTCACGTCCAGCGGGTGGTCCAGGGCGAGCGCCCGGACGGCGTCCACCAGGCCGCGTTCGCTGAGCACCGGCGGGCTGATGCCCCGGACCAGCTCCCGCAGTTCGGCCAGTGAGGCGGCCGCGCCGGCCTGGGCGTCCCGGATGAGTGACTTGGCCCGCTCCGGGTTGCTGTCCATCAGCCGCAGCGCGGTGGCGAGCGAGAGGCCGAGCGCCACCAGCCGGGCCTGGGCGCCGTCGTGCAGGTCGCGCTCGATCCGGCGGATCTCGGCGGCCTGGGCGATCGTCACGTCCGCGCGCTGGGCGGTCAGCTCGTCCACCCGCTCGGCCAGCGCCATCGCGGGGGAGGGCCGCAGGAGGCGCAGCGCGACCGGCTTGACGGCCCGCCAGGCGTACGGGGCGGTGGCCAGCGCGAGCACCGGTCCGGCGACCGTGCCGGCCGGCCAGTACGCGGCGGCGGCCAGCGCGGCGAGCGGGACGGCGGCGACCAGGCCCGCCGTGAACGGGGCGAGCAGGGCGAAGCGCAGGTCGCGCCAGATCGCCGGATCGCTCCAGCGCAGCCGCATCCGCTGGTCGGCGACGGCCTCCCAGCGGGTGCGCTCGTAGGAGAAGCCGTTCCACCAGTAGCCGGTGGAGAGTTGGGTCACCGGGCCGGCCTGCCGGTACCCGGCGGGGATCTCGGTGCCGGTCCAGCGGGCGACCAGGGCGCGCACGCCCCGGCAGACCGGGCGGGCCAGGGCGAAGGTGCCCACGGCCGTGATCAGTACCGGTGCCAGCCAGGACCACGGGTTCGCCGGGCCGGACAGCACGCCCAGCCCCACCGCCCCGGCCCACAGCGCGGCGGGCAGCAGGCACACCGCCGCACCGGCGCAGGCCCGGACGAAGCCGACGGCGGCGCTCGCGAGCCAGGCTCCCAGGTGTTTCATCGTTTCCGTCCTCCGCTCGTCGGGTCGCACTCCTACTCTGCCCGGTGCACCACCCCACCCTGTCGGCTGCGCCCGGGGAGTAGGGGTAGCCCCACCCCTATGTACGCCTGGACGCATACCGACGGGCTCGGGAGCTCCGTAGCGTCTGAGGCATGGAAAACACGACTGCAGTTCTCGACAACGCCACCACCGCCGCTGCCTTCGACTCCCGCACCCACGCCGTCTTCGCCGCGGCGAAGCAGAGCCTCAAGATCTACGCCGGGTTCGGCGTCGCCGGGATCCTGGTGGTCCTCGCGGTCGCGCTGAGCGGCCAGACGGTCATCCCGTTCATGTGGGTCCGGGCAGCGCTGCTGCCTGTTGTGGCCCTGATCCTGCTCCGGATGGTCGGCAAGGCCGAGGCGGGCTCGCGCCAGTCCTACGACCGGATCGCCAAGCTCACCCTGGTCATGCCGATCGCGATCGTCGGCGTCGACCTGATCCCCGGGGTCTGCCCGCTCTGGTTCGCCGGACTGCAGGCCGTCTGTGTACTGCCGGTGGTGCGGGTGGCGATCCTCGCCCACGGCGCGGTGCTCAAGGCCGCCTTCCCGAAGGCCGCCTAGCCATCTGACCAGCAACTTCGTGACAAGGCCGGGACACCTTCACAGGTTCGTCCCGGCCGTCGGCATTGGCTGGACGGGCCGGATCGGGCCGTGTGACGCTTCTGCTGCAGCGCGGCTGGATCGCCGCGCACCACCACTCTCGGGGAGTTCTTTAGATGCGTGTTCAGCGGGCTTTGGCGGCAGGTGCGGTGCTGGTCGTGACGGGCCTGACCCTGACGGCCTGCCAGGACGACGCCGGCACCCCGGCCAAGGCGGCCGCCGCCCCTTCGACCGCGTCCGCTCCCGCCGCCGCGCCGTCCGCCCCCGCCGCCCCCGCCGCTCCCGCCGCCGCGTCCGCCCCGGCCGCCGCCCCGGCCTCGGGCACCAAGGCCCCGGCCGGTGGAGCCGTCGCCGCCTGCACCACGGCCAACCTGATCCCCGACGTCTCGGTGAGCTACGCCAAGCCGCCGCTGCCGGACCTGTCCGCCGTCACCGTCTCCCTGGTCAACAAGGGCGACACCTGCACCCTGAGCGGCTTCCCCGGGGTCGACCTGGTCACCAGCGAGGGCGCCACCTCCGTGCCCCGTGGCCGGGACCAGGCCGCCACCGTGACGCTCGCCAAGGCCCAGGGCGTGATGGCCACGGTCTGGTACCGCGCCGCCCCCAAGGGCCACACCGGGGCCAAGGTCACCACCATGACCGTCACCCCGCCCGGTGAGACCCACCCGGTCAAGCTGACCTGGCCCGGCACCGAGCTCGCCGCCGGCGCCGACGCCCGCGGCACCGACACCCTCTTCGTCAGCACGGTGGTCCGCCACGGCTGACCCCGCTTCAGCAACGGCGAACGCCCCCGGCCGCATCGGCCGGGGGCGTCCGTCATGTGGTGGTCAGACCGTCCAGGCGGAGGGGCCGAGGAGGGTCTTGATCTCGCTGGCGAAGGCGGTGTTGTTGTCGACCAGGAAGCCGAGCTCGTAGAGCACGTCCTTCTGGCGGCTGGTGGTGAGCAGTCGGACTGGCACGTCGCCGGGGTGGGCCTTGAGCGAGCGCTTGAGCTCGCGGACCACCTTGGCGTCGACCTTGGCGGCCTGCATGGTGATCTGGATGGGCGGCTTGCCGCCGTGCTCGGCGGAGGAGATGTCGAGGGTGGTGATCTCCTGGCCGAAGATGCTCAGGGACCCGTCGCGCTCGTTGAGGCGGCCGCGGGCGGAGATGACGTTGTCCTCGACCATCTGGTCGGCCATCAGGTTGTAGGTGGCCGGGAAGAAGAGGACTTCGACCGAGCCGTCACGGTCGGCCAGCGTGATGATCGCCCAGGCGTTGCCGGCCTTGTTGATCCGGCGGTCCACGTTGGTGATCAGGCCGGAGAGCCGGACTTCGCCTTCGGTGCGGCCGGAGCCGAGGAGTTCGGCGATGGAGATGTCCCGGTTGCGGGCCAGGATGTGCTCGGCGCCGTCCAGCGGGTGGCTGGAGACGTACAGGCCGAGCATCTCCCGCTCCAGGCTGAGGAGTTGCTTGCGCGGCCACTCACGGTCGGTCAGCTCGAAGTCGAGCCCGATCGCGGGGGCGTCGGCCCCGGTGTCGAGGGCGCCGAAGAGGTCGTCCTGCCCGATGGCCTGCTGCTTCTTCAGGCCGGTGACGGCGTCGATCGCGTTCTCGTGCACCGCGACCAGCGACTGCCGGGTGTGCCCGAGCGAGTCGAAGGCGCCGGCCTTGATCAGCGAGTCGATGGTGCGCTTGTTGCAGGCGACCAGCTCGACCTTGTCCAGGAAGTCGGCGAAGGAGGTGTACTTGCCCTTCTCCTTCCGGGTCTTGATCAGCGACTCGATGACGTTCACGCCGACGTTGCGGACGGCCTTCAGGCCGAAGCGGACGTCGGAGCCGACGGCGGTGAAGTCGACCACGGACTCGTTGACGTCGGGCGAGAGGATCTTGATGCCCATCTGGCGGCACTCGGCCAGGTAGACGGCCATCTTGTCCTTGTCGTCCGCGACGGACGTGAGCAGGGCGGCCATGTACTCGGCGGGGTAGTTCGCCTTGAGGTAGGCCGTCTGGTACGAGACCAGGCCGTACGCGGCGGAGTGCGATTTGTTGAACGCGTACCCGGCGAACGGGACGAGCACGTCCCACACCGCCTGGATCGCCTCGTCCGAGTAGCCGCGCTCCTTGCAGCCCGCGTGGAAGGGGACGAACTCCTTCTCGAGGACTTCCTTCTTCTTCTTGCCCATGGCCCGGCGGAGCAGGTCGGCCTGTCCGAGCGAGTAGCCGGCCAGCACCTGGGCGGCTCGCTGCACCTGCTCCTGGTAGACGATCAGACCGTAGGTGGGGCCGAGGACCTCCTTGAGGGGCTCCTCCAGCTCCGGGTGGATCGGGACGATCTCCTGCTGCGCGTTCTTGCGGAGCGCGTAGTTGGTGTGCGAGTTCATGCCCATCGGGCCCGGCCGGTACAGCGCCGAGACGGCGGAGATGTCGGCGAACTCGGTGGGCTTCATCAGCTTGAGCAGGGCACGCATGGGGCCACCGTCGAGCTGGAAGACGCCCAGGGTGTCGCCGCGGGCCAGCAGCTGGTAGGTGGTCGGGTCGTCGATCGGGATCTTCTCGATGTCGACGTCCACGCCCCGGTTGGACTTCACGATCTTGATGCAGTGATCGATGATGCCCAGGTTCCGCAGACCCAGGAAGTCCATCTTGATCAGACCCATGGCTTCGCACGACGGGTAGTCGAAGCCGGTGATGATCACGCCGTCCTTGTCCCGCATGTGCAGCGGGATCAGTTCGAGCAGCGGGGTCGAGGAGAGGATGACGGCCGCCGCGTGCACGCCGGTGCCGCGGATCAGGCCCTCGATGCCGAGGCCGGTGTCGATGATCTTCTTGACGTCCGGCTCGTTGGCGTACATGTTGCGGATCTCGGTGCCCTCGTTGTAGCGAGGGTGCTTCTCGTTGAAGAGATCCGCCAGCGGCACGCCCTTGCCCATCACGTCCGGCGGCATCGCCTTGGTGATGCGGTCACCCATCGAGAAGGGATAGCCGAGGATGCGGTTGGCGTCCTTGACGGCGGCCTTGGCCTTGATGGTGCCGAAGGTGTTCACCTGCGCGGTGTACGCGGCGCCGTACTTCTCGGTGACGTAGCGCACCATCTGGTCGCGCTGGCGGTCGTCGAAGTCGATGTCGACGTCCGGGGGGTTGATGCGCTCGGGGTTGAGGAAGCGCTCGAAGAGGAGGTCGTGCTCCAGCGGGTCGAGCTGGGTGATGCCGGTCAGGTACGCGACCATCGAGCCTGCCGCCGAACCACGGCCGGGGCCGACCGGGATGCCGTTGTCCCGACCGTACTGGCAGATGTCGGCGACCACGAGGAAGTACGCGTCGAAGCCCATGGGCGTGATGACGCCCATCTCCAGCTCGACGCGGTCGAGCACCTCCTGGCTCGGGTTGTCGCCGTACCGGTGCTGGAGGCCGGCCGCGATCTTCTGCCGCAGGAAGGAGGCCTGGGTCTCGCCCTCAGGCACGTCGAACTGCGGCATCCGGTCGACGTAGTCGAAGACCTCCTTGTACGAGCCGATCCGCTCGCCGATCTCCAGCGTGTTGGAGCACGCCTCCGGGAGGTCGCGGAAGAGTTCGCGCATCTCCTCCGGGGTCTTGATGTAGTAGCCGGAGCCGTTGAACTTGAAGCGGTTCGGGTCGTCCTTGTTCTTGCCCACGCCGACGCAGAGCAGGCTGTCGTGGGCGTCCGCCTGGTCGGCGGTGACGTAGTGCGAGTCGTTGGTCGCCAGCAGCGGGATGTTCAGCTGCTTGGCGAGCTGCAGCAGGCCGTCGCGGACGTCGCGCTCGATGGACAGGTCATGGTCCATCAGCTCCAGGAAGTAGTTCTCCTTGCCGAAGATGTCCTGGTACGCGGCGGCGGCCTTGACGGCCTCCTCGTACTGGCCCAGCCGCAGGCGGGTCTGCACCTCGCCGGAGGGGCACCCGGTGGTCGCGATGATGCCGGTCGCGTTGGCGGCGATCAGCTCGCGGTCCATCCGGGGCTTCATGTAGTAGCCCTCCATCGACGCGAGCGAGGAGAGCTTGAAGAGGTTGCGCAGCCCGGTCGCGTTCTCGGCCCACATGGTCATGTGGGTGTACCGGCCACCACCGGAGACGTCCTTGCCGCCCTCACCGTCGGTGTTCGACGGGCGCTGCCCGCCGGGCGACCAGAAGACCGGCTTCTTCTCGAACCGCGAGCCCGGCGCGACGTACGCCTCGATCCCGATGATCGGCTTGACGCCGGTCTTCTGGGCCGCGTGGTAGAACTCGTACGCACCGAACATGTTGCCGTGGTCGCTCATCGCGATCGCGGGCATGCCCTGCCGTTCGGCCTCCGCGAAGAGCTTGCCGTTCTTCGCGGCCCCGTCCAGCATCGAGTACTCGGTGTGCACGTGGAGATGGACGAAGCTGTCGGCCACGGGGCGCTGCTCCTCGGGGTGGGGGTCGGACTGAAGCGTCCACCCTAACGCGGTGAGACCCCCGGACGGAGCAGCGGCTGCTGGTGTCCGGGGGCCTCCTGAGCCGTGCCTGGTCAGGTGGTCACTGCTGGGGGAGGTAGTAGCCCTCCTGGTCCACGACGAGATGGGACGAGTGCCTCTGTCGGGGCGCGGCGCGATCCAGGATCGTGGTTGCCAGGAGACCCCTCGGGTGACGGAGTGGGGTGGTCCGGATGAGCGGCCGGACGGCGGTGGTGAGAGCACTGTTCATGCTGGTGCTCGGCCTGGTGGTCGCGGTGGCGTACACCGTCCTCGCCCCGGCGGCGCACGCCTTCACCCTGAGCCTGAGCCTGGATCCCACGCACGGCCCGGCGGGCACGGAGGTGACGGCCACCGGAGACCAGTTCGGCAGCTGCACCGAATCCGCGCTCACCTGGCAGCCCGGCGGGGCACTGATCACCACCGTGCAGCCGCAAGGAGACGGCACCTTCAGGACATCTCTCCAAATCCCTGCGGACGCACCGGCCGGGCCGATCACCATCAGGGCCGGCTGCACCTACACGAAGCTCGCCGCCGCGGCCGTGGTGCCGGTGTCGTACGACTACATCGAGGCCACCTTCACCGTCGACGACTGCGGCTGTGGCAGCGGCGGTGGCGGTAGTGGCGTCGTGCAGCCTCCCGTCCTGCATCTCGACCCGGCCGGCGGGCCGGTGGGGACGGCCGTGACGGCGACGGGCACGGGGTTCGTCTGCTCCACCTACGGGAACGGCGACGTGTCCTTCGACGGGGCTTCGGTGGGCGATATCCACCCTGACCCCTACGGAGCGTTCACGTCGACCTTCCCCGTGCCGGCCAACGCCACGGCCGGGAGCCATACGGTGCGCGCGGAGTGCACCGGGCAGCCGACGGTCGGCGACACCTCGACCTTCACGGTGCCGGCCACGAGCGGGGGCGACCAGGGCAGTGGTGGCGGCCAGGGCGGCGGTGGGGGCGGTACGGACCACAACTCCGGTGGCGGTGGTTCGGGCGGCGGCGGCAGCGGCGGTGGCGGTACGGACAA
Organism: Kitasatospora sp. NPDC002227; assembly: GCF_040296285.1. Lineage (NCBI taxonomy): Bacteria > Bacillati > Actinomycetota > Actinomycetes > Kitasatosporales > Streptomycetaceae > Kitasatospora > Kitasatospora sp. NPDC002227. Next base: position 22,244 of record NZ_JBEOWY010000025.1, on the reverse strand, counting down.
CGGTGGTTCGGGCGGCGGCACAGGTGGCGGCGGTACCAGCGGTGGTGGCAGTGGCACCGGTGGCGGTGGAGGCAGCATCACCCTCGGTGGTGGCGGCCACAGCGGCGGTGGCTCCTCGCAGCCCGTCGCCGTGGAGGTCGGATCGGCCGCCGGTGGTGGGCTGCTGCTGGCGCTGGCGGTCGGGCTGCTGCTGCTCCGGCCACGGCGGTGGGCCCGGGCTCACGTCCATGTGGTGCCCCGGCCGGACCGGCCCGGGCGGGTGGGCCTGGCCGAGGCGGAGGACGGACGCGAGCCGCACGGTCTCACGGTGCGCCTGCAGGCCCGGCGGGATGCCGGTAGGCGGAGCATCGAGGAGGAGCCATGACCACCGCCCCACTGCCGGACTTCGTGGTCGACACCCGTGAGCTGCTCTACGGCGCGGCCCGGATGGATGCCGCGGAAGCCATCGGCCGAGCGCTCCGCGACAGCGGTACGGTCGGCGAGCTGACCCGTGGGGCCCGGAGGCTCTCCGGGGCGGTCGGCCGGTCGGTGGAGCGCGAGCTGGCCACGGCCGTCGACGGCTTCCTCGGCGAGGACCTGCTGGACCTCGCGGCGAGCGGCTGGCAGTACGCCTCGAAGCTGCGCGCAGCCGCCCACCTCACCCGGCAGGACCCGGGCCGCACCGAGCTGGTGCCGATGCTGACGCACAAGATCACCTCCACTCAGCAGCCCAAGGTCGACCTCTACGTGGACGACATCCGGCTGGGCACGCTGGAGGTCGGGCTCACCGTGGTCTTCGACGTCGAGGGGCTGCTGGCCGTGGTGCGGGGCGGCGCGCTGGTGGGCGCCGAGTGCGCGCGGTGCACCACCACCGGCACGCTCACGGTCGAGCAGATCACCCTGGCCCAGCGCCGGGCCGCCTTCGACGTCCCCGGCCGGGTGCGCCTGCGCCGGGCACTCCCGCTGATTCCGGCGCAGGCGGGCCCGGCAGGGCAGGCGGGCCAGGCGGGCCGGCCGGAGGCGGAGACCGCGGTGCAGATGTCGGCGGACCAGCCGACCGTGATCACCCGGGTGCCGCCTCCGCCGCCGCGCTCCCGCTAGACCGCCGGGAGGGCGTAGGCGTGTGCGCCCTGGGCGGCGATCAGGACCTTGCCGTCGGTGGCCAGCTGCCAGTCGACGGTGTCGGTGAGGCCGGTGTCGAAGGTCCAGATCACCTTGCGGGCCTTGGTGTCGACGGCGTGCACGCCCTTGTTCGGGGTGGCCACGAAGAGGGTGGTGCCGACCATGACGGGGGAGACGGCCATGCTGGCCTCGTCCGGCAGCTCCAGGTGCCAGAGCTCGGTGCCGTTGGCCGCGTTCCAGGCGTACAGCACCGGATTGGTGGCCGGCGCGTACGTCATGCTCGGGAGGGTGAAGGACTGGCCGCCGAGGTAGCTGTAGACGACGCCGTCGGCCACGGCCGGCGGGCTGTACCAGTACTTGCTGCCCGCCGGGGCGGTCTTGATCCAGCTCTGCCTGCCGTTCGCGATGTCCACGGCCTGGATGCCGCTGCCCGCCGCCGAGCAGTAGACCCGCTGCCCGTCCGCCACCGGCTGGTAGTACGCGCCCCGGTTGTCGGTGTCGGCGTACCAGAGCTGGGCGCCGTCCCTGGTGGAGCGGGCGACCAGGTTCTTCTGCGAGTCGGTGTAGAGGAGGGTCCCGGCGGAGAGCAGGGAGTTCACGTAGTTGTCGGCCTTGGCCTTGCGGCGCTGGCTCCAGACCAGCTTCCCGTTCTTGCGGTCCAGCGCCATGATGCCGGGGGTCGGGGTGGCGCCCGTCTCGGTCAGGCCGTAGGAGTCCACCGCCATGAACGAGCAGGTCGCGTAGACGTTGTGGTCGTCGATGGCGAGCACCTTGTCCGGGGCGATCTGCTCCTTGGAGTTCGCCGGGGTGTTCGGTTCGAACTTCCACAGCACCGAGCCGCTCGCGACGTCGGCCCCCACCAGGGCGGCGATCCCGCTGTAGGCGGCCAGTCCGGACGCGGCGCCGAGGTAGCCGGCGACGGCGTCCGGCTTGCTGTAGCGCACCGTGCCGTCGGAGAGCTGGAGGGCGGTCAGCCCGTCGCCGCCGAGCAGGACCAGATCACCGACGCAGACCGGCATGGCGGAGCCGAGGCCGCGGCTGGAGCTGAGCGTCTGCGACCAGATCGGCTGCGGGGCCACCCCGGGGGTGCGGGGGCGGGGGCTGCCCGTCCCGGTGGGCTTGGCGGTCGGGGGTACGGGGGAGGGGCCGGCGCCCTTCGGCTTGCCGGACACGGCCCAGGCGTAGGCCGCGCCCGCGGCCGCCAGCCCGAGTGCGCCGCCGCCGATCAGCAGCCCCCGTCGCGAGGGCCCGGGGCGGGCGGGTGCCTCGACGGGAGCGGCAGCCGGGGCGGCCGCGGCTCCCAGCTTCATCGTCCCGGCGGCGGGGGAGCCGGTGGCCGTGGGCGGGTGCGCGGTGGCGCCGAGGCGGGGGTCGGGGGCGGCGCTGCCGCGGGCCGGGGTCTCCATGTCCATCACCTGGGCGGCGTGGGTGGCGATCTCGGCGGAGAGTTCGGCCGGGAGCCAGGCGGCGCGGGCCAGCTGCTGCCCGGCGCCGAGCAGGGCGGCGAGCTCGCCGGGGGTGGGCCGGTCGGCCGGCACCTTGGCGAGGCAGGCGGTGACGGCCGGGCGCAGGCTCTCGGGCAGGCCGTCCAGCCGGGGCGCGTCGTGCAGGACGCGGTAGAGCAGGGCCGCCGCCGAGTCCGACTCGGCGCTGAACGGCCCCTGGCCGGTCGCCGCGTACACCAGCACGGCGCCCAGCGCGAAGACGTCCCCCGGCGGCCCGACCGGCGCCGCGCCGCTGACCTGTTCGGGGCTCATGAAGCCGGGCGAGCCGACCACCAGGCCGGTGCTGGTCAGCCGGGCCCCCTCCAGCGCCCGGGCGATGCCGAAATCGATCACCCGGGGGCCGTCCGAGGCCAGCAGCACGTTGGAGGGCTTGAGGTCCCGGTGCACGATCCCGGCCGCGTGGATCGCGGTGAGCGCCTCGGCCAGCCCGGTGCCCAGCGCCCGGACGGACTCGGCGGGCAGCGGGCCGTGCGCGGCGACCGCGTCGGTGAGCGAGGGCCCGAGCACGTACGCGGTGGCCAGCCAGGGCGTGGCCCCGTCGCGGTCGGCGTCCACCACGGGCGCGGTGTACGCCCCGCTGACGGCCTGGGCGGCGGCCACCTCGCGGCGGAACCGGTCGCGGAACTCCTGGTCCTCGGCGAGCTCGGCCCGGACGACCTTCACCGCGACGGTCCGGCCCCCGGCCGAACGCGCCAGGTAGACCCGGCCCATGCCCCCGGCCCCGAGTCTGCCGAGCAGCCGGTACGGGCCGACGTGCTCGGGGTCGGTGGGCTCCAACGGCTGAACAGGCATGACAGAACTCCCCCGTGACGGTGCGGCGCACCTCTGGGGGCGCCGGCTGACCGGGCGATCGTACGGGGCGGCGCAGCCTCGGCGCACCGCCCCGCGTACCGCCCCGCGTGCGGGGCGGGTGCACAGGGTCGGTGCAGCCGGTGCACGGGCTCAGTGCACGGGCCAGCTCACCGACCAGCGCGGGCTGGCCGCCACCTGCTGCCAGAGCGGCAGGGCGCCCTCGGCCGGGCGGACCGTCAGCTCCACCTCGCTGCCGTCCGGGTGGTGCGCCCGGACCCGGACTCCGTCCGCCAGCCGCTCGGAGGTCTCGGTGGTGCCGTCGCCCAGCCTGGTGCGGGTGCAGTCCGTGCAGCCGGGGCCGGGGGCGAGGTCCACGGTGAGGGTGACCGGCGAGCGGCCGTCGTCGTAGCGGACCGTCAGACCGTGCGTCTCGGGCGGGGTGACCACCTCGCGCAGGCTCGCGCCGCTGGGCAGCAGGTCGGCCAGGGTGCCGAGCACGTTCTCCCCGACCACGTCGGCCGCGGCCGGGGCGGCGGGGGCGCGGTGCAGGTCGATCGCCGCACCGGTCCACACCACGGCGGCGGTGGCCAGCGTCGCGCCGGCCAGCTGGGCCGCGCGGCGGCGGCTGCGGCGGCGGCGCCCCTGGCGGCCGGCCTCGGCGACGATCACCGCGACGGGGACGGGCAGTTCGCGCACGCTGTCGCCGAGCAGCGCGCCGATGCGGTCTTCAAGCTCCACGGCCGTGGCTCCTGTCGGTCGGTGCGGGGTGGGTGCGGTCAGTCATGGAAGAGCAGCTCCCGGTCCTCGCCGAGGATCTCCCGGAGCTTGCCGAGCGAGCGGTTGCTGAGGCTCTTCACCGCGCTGACGCTGCACCCCAGGATCTCGGCGGTGGCCTCGGTGCTGTGGTCCTCCAGGTAGCGGAGCACCACCACGGCCCGGTTGCGGGGCGGGAGTTCGCGCAGCGCGGCGATCAGGGTGAGCCGCAGGTCGGGCGAGGTGCCGCCCGCCGCCGCGCTCCGCGCGTAGTCGCCCGGCTCGGCGACCACCAGCTCGGTCTCCCGGCGCAGCCGGCGCTGCGAGAGGTACGTGCGCAGCAGCACCTTGCGGGCGTAGGCGTGCAGGGTCGGCTCGTCCTCGCCCTGGCGCAGCCGCCCCCAGACCGCGTACATCTTGGCGAGCGCCGTCTGCACCAAGTCCTGCGCCCGGTGCCAGTCCCCGCACATCAGGTACGCGACGTGGAACAGCCGCCGCGTAGCGTCGGCCGCGAACTCCTCGAAGTCCCGCGCCTCGTCCATCCCCTGAACCCCCGTCTGATCTGCGGCGACGCTCTCGCCCCGGATCTGAACACGCCTTGACCGATCGTTAGGTGTCACACCGATTCGGATCTGTCCGGCGGGAGCCCGGGCCTGTCCGGTCGGAGCCCGGGTCCGTCCGGCCGGAGCTCGGGTGGGAGGGCCGAGCGCAGGGCCGTGGTGAAGGCGAGTACGGCGGGGTGGGCGCGGGCTCCGCTGCGGTAGGCGGTGCCGGTGCGGCGGGCCATGGGGAGGCGGGTGAGCCGCACGTTCGGGGGCGGGTCGGCGGTGCCGAGCTGGGGGACGAGGGCGACGCCCTGGCCGGCGGCGACCAGGGCGAGCACGGTGGCGAAGTCGTCGATCTGGTGGCGCACGCGCGGGGTGAAGCCGGCGGCCTGGCAGGCCCGGACGGCCATCGAGTGGCAGAGGGTGCCCGGCGGGGCGGTGATCCAGGGCGAGTCCCGGTGCCCGGCGACGGTCCGGGGGCCGTCCAGGGCGGCCAGGTACATCGCCTCGGTGAAGACGGCTTCCCCGGCCAGGCCCGGCTCGGCGCCGCGCGGCACGAAGTCGTACTCGTGCACCAGCGCCACGTCCAGCTCCCCGGCCCGCAGCGCCGCCGCGACGGCCGCCGGGTCGACCTCGGTGACCATCGGTTCGAGCCCCGGGTGGGCGCGGGCCAGGGCGAGCAGGGTGGCCGGGATGATCGCGCGGGCGGCGGAGGGGTAGGTGCCGATCCGCAGCGGCCCGGTCAGCCCCTGCCGGGCCCCGGCGAGTTCGGCCCCGGCCTGCTCCAGCCGCTCCAGCACCGCCTCGGCGTGGCGCACCAGGTTCTGCCCGGCGGGGGTGAGCACCACCCGGCGGCCGGTGCGCTCGAGCAGCGGCACCCCGGCCTCGCGCTCCAGTACGGAGAGCTGCTGGGAGACGGCGGAGGCGCTGAAGGAGAGCGCCTCGGCGACGGCGGCGATGGTGCCCCGGTGGGCGAGTTCGCGCAGCAGCCGCAGGCGGCGGACATCGAGCATAAGCCCAGCTTACGAGAGACCTCGGAAAGAGGAACTGGACCTGCACGGTGCGGAGCCGTCAGGCTCGTCGGCATGGAACTCCGTGGTGTCTACGTACCCCTGATCACGCCCTTCGCCGAGGGCTCCCTCGACTTCGGCGCGGCCGAGCTCAAGGCGCTCGAGGCGCTCGCCCACTCCGTCCTGGACGAGGGTGCGGCCGGTCTGGTCGCCCTCGGCACCACCGCCGAGGTGGCCACCCTGGACCAGTCCGAGCGGGCCGCCGTGGTCGAGCTGGTCTCCCGGGTCTGCCGCGAGCGCGGCGCCACCTTCGTGGTCGGCGCGGGCACCGCCGACACCCGGGCCTCGGCCCGGGCGCTCGCCGGGCTGACCGGCGCGGACGCCGCCCTGGTCACCGTGCCGTCGTTCAGCCGCCCGGGCGAGCGCGGGGTGGTGGCGCACTTCGACCAGCTGGCCGCCGCGAGCGCCGTCCCGCTGATCGTCTACAACATCCCGTACCGCACCGGGCAGACCATCGGCGCCGGCGCCCTGCGCGAGCTGGCCGCCCTGCCGGGCGTCATCGGCGTCAAGCACGCCGTGGGCGGGGTCGACCAGGCGACCGTCGACCTGCTCGGCGACACCCCCGAGGGCTTCGCGGTGCTCGCGGGCGACGACCCGTTCTTCCCGGCGCTGCTCGCGCTCGGCGCCCCCGGCGGCATCCTGGCCGCCGCCCACCTGGCCACCGGCCGGTTCGTGGAGCTGACCGAGGCCTGGGCCGCCGGTGACGTGGCCCGGGCGCGCGCCCTCGGCCACCGCCTCTCCGCCTTCGCCGCGGCGGCCTTCGCCGAGCCCAACCCCACCGTCGTCAAGGGCCTGCTGCACGCCCAGGGGCGGCTGCCCAGCGCGGCCGTGCGCCTGCCGCTGCTGCCCGCGGGCCGGGCGTCCGTCGCCCACGCCTTGGAACGGCTCGACGCACTCGACGCGTGAACAGGCATGATGGGCTGCGTGCGGCCCCAGATCACGTACCAAGAGGAGAAGCACTGATGAAGATCGGCATCGTTGGAGCGACCGGGCAGGTCGGCGGCGTGGTGCGCACCATCCTGGCCGAGCGCAAGTTCCCGGTGACCCAGCTGCGCCTGTTCGCCTCGGCCCGTTCGGCCGGGCGCACGCTGCCCTGGCAGGACGGCGAGATCACCATCGAGGACGCCGCCACGGCCGACTACACGGGCCTGGACATCGTGATCTTCTCCGCCGGCGGCTCGACCTCCAAGGCGCTGGCCCCCAAGGTCGCGGCGGCCGGTGCCGTCGTGATCGACAACTCCTCCGCCTGGCGGCGTGACCCCGAGGTGCCGCTGGTGGTCTCCGAGGTCAACCCGCACGCGATCGCGGACCGCCCCAAGGGCATCATCGCCAACCCGAACTGCACCACCATGGCCGCCATGCCGGTGCTGCGCCCCCTGCACGAGGAGGCCGGCCTGATCGCGCTGGTCGCCACCACCTACCAGGCCGTCTCCGGCTCGGGCCTGGCGGGCGTCGCCGAGCTGCACGGCCAGGTGTCCAAGGTGGTCGAGCAGGCCGACCGGCTCACCTTCGACGGCGAGGCCGTCGAGTACCCCGAGCCCGGCGTCTACAAGCGGCCCATCGCCTTCAACGTCATCCCGCTCGCGGGCAACCTGGTGGACGACGGCTCGGCCGAGACGGACGAGGAGCAGAAGCTGCGCCACGAGAGCCGGAAGATCCTCGAGATCCCCGAGCTCAAGGTCTCCGGCACCTGCGTGCGCGTGCCCGTCTTCAGCGGCCACTCGCTCCAGGTCAACGCCCGCTTCGCGCGCCCGATCAGCCCCGAGCACGCCTACGAGCTGCTCGCCGACGCCCCGGGCGTCGAGCTCTCCGAGATCCCCACCCCGCTCCAGGCGGCGGGCAAGGACCCGTCGTACGTCGGCCGGATCCGGGTCGACGAGACGGTCGAGCACGGCCTCGCTCTCTTCCTCTCCAACGACAACCTCCGCAAGGGTGCCGCGCTCAACGCCGTCCAGATCGCCGAGCTCGTCGCGGCCGAACTGACCGCCTGATCCGGTCGGTTGACCACCGGCCCGCCGAACTTCCTTCGGCGGGCCGTTAATTCGCGTGCGCCCGGCCGGGGAGTGGTGGACCCTGGCGGGATGATTCCTGACGATGCGCGGGCGGCCTTACGCGAGCACGGCTACGCGATCCTGCCCGGATTCCTGTCGGCCGCCGATCTCGCCCCTGCGGTGGGGGAGTTGGGGCTGCTCTTCCCCTCGCCCGACGGGTACCACGACCGGACCGACCCGCGCTGGGAGCGGTTCCAGGGCGACGAGTTCGCCGGGATTGACGAATTCCCCTTCGCCGGGGTGGAGTTGAGCCTGCTGGCGGTGCACGAGCGGTTGGTGGGGCTGGCGGCCGAGCTGCTGGAGGAGCCGGACCTGCGGATCTACGGGGCCGAGGCCTGGGCGAAGTACACCGGCGCCGCCGACTACGACCAGGAGCTGCACCGCGACTATCTCGCCCACAGCCTGCTGGCGCCCACCGAGGACATGGCCCGTCAGCAGCTCGAGCTCTTCGTCTACCTGGTGGACGTGCCCGAGGACCTGGGCCCGCTCAGCGTCGTCCCCCGCCGCCACACCCGCCACCTGCCGGCCAAGCCCAACTGGTACCCCCTCAGAGGCGGTTACGGCGACCAGGCCGGATTCGTCGCCCCCGAGGGCAGCCCCGACCTGTACGCCGCCGAGATCCCGGCCACCGGCCCGGCCGGCACCGTCGTGGCCTACCACCCCGGCACCTTCCACCGCGGCACGACCCTGCGGGCCCCCCGCGGCGCCCGCTACACCCTGCAGCTCCTCTACCGCCCCGCCGCCGCCGAGTGGGCCCAACGCCGCGGCTGGGCCCAGATCAGCCACGAGCCCGCCTGGTACCGCTTCGTGGACCGCGCCACCCCCGGCCAGCTCGCCCTCTTCGGCTTCCCCCCACCCGGCCACCCGTACTGGACCCCGGAAGCCCTCACCGCCACCGCCCAGCGCTACCCGAACCTCGACCTCACCCCGTGGCGCTGAGCTCCTGGCGTCTTTCGGCTGCTGCCAGGGTGAGGGTGGTGCCGAGGGTCAGCAGGGCGGTGGGGGTGGTGGGGAAGTGGCCCTGGTAGGCGAAGCCGTGGGTGGCGAAGGTGGCGAGGCTCTGGACGACTGCGGCGAGGCCGAGGGCGAAGAGGGGTGGGTTGCGGACGGGGGCGTCGGGGCGAAGGGCCGTGGCGAGGCGGGTCAGGGCGCGGTCGAGCGGTGCGAGGGCGGCGAGCAGGGCGAGGAGCAGGAGGGTGAGGACGGCCAGCCAGGGCAGGCGCAGGGCCCACCAGGCGGGTGAGCCGACGCCGGGTTCGGGGGCGAGGCCGGGCAGGTAGAGCGCTGCGGCCACGGCCAGCACCGGGAGCATGTGCCAGAGGTAGACGGCCATCGAGGCCCGCCCGAGCGGCCGGACCACCCGCCAGAGGGCCGGTCGCGCCACCAGCCGCCGCCCCGCCGGGGCCAGGGCGACGCACAGCCCGCACTGGGCCACCACCCAGGCCAGCATCGCCACCGAGGGCGGATCGGTGTTGGACACCGTCTCGTCGGACACCAGGATCAGACTCACCGGGAACGGCCCGTACGCCACCAGCAGCGCGAACGCGGCGCCCCCGCCGGCGGCCAGCCCCCACGGCAGCAGCCGGTGCCGCGTCAGCAGCCCGTCCGCCCAGCAGAACCCCAGCTGGTACGCCACAGCCCAGACCAGCACGTAGTTGACGGACCCGAGCACGGGCGGGTGGGCGCCGAGCACGACCAGGTCGACCACCACCGCCAGCAGGCCGAGCACGGCCGGCACGGCGAGGCCGAAGCGGCGGTGGGCCGCGTGCAGCAGCGGCGTCAGCGCGGTGACCAGCAGGTACACCGGCAGGAACCAGAACTGCATGGCCAGCGCCCAGCCGACCATCGCCAGGATTCCGCGATCGACCCCGATCACCGTGCAGGCCCCGACCGCCGCCAGAGCCAGCCCGGCGTAGACGGCGGTCGGCAGCAGCAGCCGGACCGTCCGCTGCCGCAGCCACGGCAGGGCCCGGCCGTCGGCCCTGGCCCAGGAGGCGGAGGCGGTGGCCCCGCCGGCCAGGAAGAACAGCGGCATGATCTGGAACACCAGCGTCAGCCACTGGGTCCACGGGACGGTGACCAGCAACTCCGGTGCGGCGAGGGCGCCGTCGACGTGGGTCAGCGCGGTGATCAGCCAGTGGCCGAGGACGACGCAGCTGATGGCCAGCGCGCGCAGGAGGTCGAGGTAGCGGTCACGAGTGCTCACAGCCTCTGATTCTCAGGAGAGTTGAGCCGGGCCGGACAGCACGGACGGATCTCGATCGCGTACCACCTGGACGCTACCGGAGGCCCCGCTCTTCGCGGGATGGGTGGTGCCGGGGGTACAGCGATCCGGCGGCGGTCCCGTGACCAGGATCGGCTACGGGCTGACGTGCTCACCACGCGGAAGTCGGTGGCCTTGCTCGCCCGAGCGATGGAAGGACACAGCGGTGCAGAACCTCGATCTTGGCGCGGCGAACTGGCGCAGGAGCAGCTTCAGCGACTCCAACGTGGGCGACTGCGTCGAGGTGGCCGCCGGATTCCCCGGTCTCGTCCCCGTGCGTGACTCCAAGGATCCCGAAGGGCCGGTCCTCCTCTTCCCCGCCGCTGCGTGGGCTGCCTTCGTGACCGGGATCAAGGTGGGGGAGTTCCGTCCGGGCGGCTGACGGGCTGAGAGACTGGTCGGATGCGCTCCTTCCTGTCTCGACCGACCGTTGCCGTGGTGCTGCTCTGGACCGTGAGCCGGGTGGTGCTGGTGGCCGGGGCGCTGAAGGTGGGGCCGTTCGCCACGCCGGATCCGTTGGACTACTCGGTCTCGCACGTCTACCACCACTGGTACGACGTACTGACCGGTGGGCAGTTCCCGGTGGGGGACGACTCCTGGCAGTACCCGCCGGGGGCCGCCGCCGTGATCCTGGCGCCCGGGCTGCTGCCTTTCGTCGGGTACGACCGGGCCTTCGTGCTGCTCTGTGCCCTGTGCGACGCGGCCGTGCTGGCGGGGCTGGTCCGGGCCGGGCGACGGCCCGGGGCAGCCGGGACGGCCGCCGCCTGGCTGTGGACGCTCGCCCTGCCGCTGCTCTGGACCGTGCCGTGGACCCGGCTGGACATCGTGGTGGCGGCCCTGGCCGTGGCCGCGCTGCTCGCTGCGGGGCGCCGGACCAGGGGCGGGGACCTCGCCTTCGGCGGATTGGTCGCGCTCGGCGCCCTGGTGAAGGTCTGGCCGGTGCTGCTGCTGACCGGCACCCGGTCTCGCCGGGCCGCAGTGGCGGCGCTCGTGACCGGTGCGACGGCGGGCCTGGCGGCGCTGCTCCGCTGGCCGGGCGCGTTCGACTTCCTGACGGCGCAGCGCGAGCGCGGCATCCAGTTCGAGTCGCTCGGGGCGCTGCCGTTCCACCTGGCGCGACACCTCGGCTGGTCCGGGCGGCTGGCCGTGCACTACGGGTCGACGGAGTTCCTCGGCCCGTACGTCGGGGTGGTGGCGCTGCTCAGCGAGCTCGCCACAGTGGCCGCGCTCGGCTGGCTGGTGTGGTGGCGGCTGCGCTCGGACGTCGGCCCCGCCTGGGTGCTGCCGGACGCCGCGCTGACGGCCGTGCTGCTCTTCACCGTGACCAGCAGGGTGCTGAGCCCGCAGTACCTGGTCTGGCTGGTGGCCCTGGCGGCCGTCTGCCTGCTGCATCCGGGCACCTCCCAGCGGCCGGTGGCCTATCTGCTGCTCGCCGCCTGCCCGTTGACGATGCTGGTCTTCCCGTTCCTCGGCCGGGCGCTGGTCGACGGCTCGCCGACCGCCGCGACCGCCCTCGCCGCGCGGGATCTCCTGCTCCTGGCGGCGGCCCTGCTCTCGGCCCGCCGCCTGCGCCGCGCCACCGCCGCCCGGCAGCCGGCCCCTTCGGCCGGCAGCGCCGAACCGCCGCGCCGGAGCGCCGGAGCCGGGCGCGGCTAGCAGGGGACTCCCCAAGGTGACGGAGAGTCAACGGAATTCGGTGGCTGCTCCCGCGCTCCGGTCGCATACTGCCGGGATGTACTCCGATGCTGACGCCGCCGCGCTGTACGACCTGCTCAACCCCTGGGGGCCGAGCGACGACCTGTACCTGAGCTTCGTGCTCGACGCCCCGTCCGTGCTCGACGTCGGCTGCGGCACCGGCGTGTTGCTGCACCGCGCACGCGAGGCCGGCCACACCGGCCGGCTGTGCGGGCTGGACCCGGACGCCGCCGCGCTCGAGCGGGCCCGCCGCCGGAGCGACATCGAGTGGGTGGAGGGCACGGCAGCCGAAGCCGGCCCGAAGGCGGAGTTCGAGCTGGCCGTGATGGCCAGCAACGTCTTCCAGGTGTTCGTCACCGACGAGCAGGTGCGTACCTCGCTGGCCGGTGTCCGCGCCGCCCTGGCTGCGGGTGGCCGGCTGGTGTTCGGCACCCGCCACCCGCAGGCCCGCGCGTGGGAGGAGTGGAACCCGGCGGACTCCTTCGACGTGGTCGACCACACCGGCCGGCCGCTGCGCATGATCTACCACGTCGAGTCCGTCGAAGGCGGCGTGGTCACCTTCACCGAGACCACCGCCACCCGCGAGGACGAGCCGCTGCGCAGCGACCGGGCGAGCCTGCGCTTCCTCGGCCCCGACGGCATCGAGGCCTTCCTGGCCGAGGCCGGCTTCGAGGTCGAGCAGTACTACGGCGACTGGGCCCGGGGCCCGCTCACCGACGCCAGCAAGGTCATCGTGGTGGTCGCCCGAGCGGTGTGACCTACGCGAGCTCCGGGAGGAGCCGGACCACACCGACGGAGGTGGACCCATCGGCATACCGGTGGAGCGCCTGGACCCGCCAGCGCCCGGCCGGGACGGGGACCGGGGCCTCCTCCGGCCGGCCGTGGCCGCCCGGGAACGGGATGCCGAGGTGACCGCCGGCCATGGCGGAGTCCAGCAGGACCGCGGGGCCGTCGGTCTCCCAGACCCCGCACTCCTCCCAGGGAGCGGCCGGATCCTCCAGCACGGCCTCGGCAGCCGCGAGCAGGCCGGTGTCGGAGTCGGCGGCCAGCCACCGGACGAACGCCCGCCGCTCCGACAGGTAGCAGGTGGTGGAGGGCATGTCGCCGAGCACCAGGGCTGAGACCGAAAGGCCGGGCAGGCCGACCACCCCGGCGTACTCCTCGACCGCGCAGGCCCGGTCGTAGTCGTCCGGACCGCCCGTGCCGCCGAGGATCTCGCCGTCCTCGGTGCAGCCACCCCACCGGGCCAGCGCCGAGACCGGGACGACGACCAGTGGCCCGCCCATGGATTCGACCCACGCGAGGCCGAGCCCCCGGCGGGCGGTGTGCTGCGTATCGCTCATGGCCGCAGTGTGACCCTGACCTGTGACATGCGGTCAGCCGGGGTGGCTCGCGACGATCCGGGCGAAGCGTTCGGGGTCGCGCAGGCCCACGCAGTCGTGGGCCCAGAAGGCGTCGGAGTAGACGAAGGTGCCGGTCATCCAGGGCTCGTACGCGGTCAGCCGCGCGACCTGGAAGGCCGGCGGCGGGATGCGCAGCGAGGGGGAGCGGAAGCCGCAGCGGTCGGCGCGTTCGAAGCCGCGCGCGCCGTAGTAGGCGGGGGAGCCCTCCAGGAAGACCAGCGGAGCGCCGCCCGTCTCGGCCGCTGCCAGGGCGGCGGCCAGCAACCGGGTGCCCAGGCCCCGGCGTTGGTGGCCGGGGTGGACGCCGAGCGGGGAGAGGCTGAGGACGTCGACCAGGCGGGGCTCGGCGTCCAGCCGGCAGGCGCTGAGCATGACGTGGCCGACGACCTCGCCGCCGTGGGTGGCGACCAGGGAGATCGGCGCGAGCGCGGCCGGTGCGGCGCGCAGCGCCTCGACCAGGCCGGGCACCCGCTCGGCGTGACCGAAGGCGAGTGCCTGGACGCGGCGTACGGCCGGGTGGTCCTCGGGCTGTTCGGGTCTGATCGTGTAGGCGGAGGTCATGGGCGGCAGGGTAGGGAGCCAGGGCGCGCGCGGGCGAGCGGATTTCCCCGGGGGCCTCAGCGCCTGCCGCGCCGCCGCCTGGCCGCCGACGTGGCAGGCGGTGTGGCCGCCGAGGCGGCCTCCGAGGCCGAGACGAGGACCAGGAAGCTGCTGAGCTCGAGGAACGGCACGGGGGCGGCGCTGAAGATCCGGAGCTCGGCCTTCACCGCCTTGTGGTAGCCGGCCTCGGTGAGGTCCACCCGCACTTCGTGCTGCGGGTCGGCGGACTTGTCCAGGTAGGTGTAGTAGTAGCCCGAGGAGTCGGTCTGCGCGTCCTGGGCCGGGCCGGCGCCGGTGGCGAAACCGAGGGCGGCCAGGCCCAGGACGAGCGGGTAGCCGATCTTCAGGGCGGTCGGCAGCGCGAGGACGTACTGCAGGAACAAGACGGAATTGCCCCGGCGCATGAGCCGCGCGGGCCCCGAGCTCCGGAACATCGCGACGGTGAAGACCGGGAACACCGCCACCAACACCCCGAAGACGAGCCATTTCGACGGGGCGAAGTCACCGGGCAGCCAGGTCGAGGCCATGTCCAGCAGGGCGAGCCCGCCCAGCGCCACCGCCAGCCCGAAGTGCCACCGGTGACTGCCGCGTAGTTCCCCCATGCTGCTTCCCCCCCCCGAAGCCCCGAGGTGATGCCCACGAGGTGTTGCCCCCGCAGGATGCGTCGGCACAGTTGATCACCCGCAACCCCGGCGCCGCTACGGGTGGGGCCGGACCAACCGGTCCGCCGCCCCCGCCCGCTGCCTCCCGGTGGTCAGGCGGCCAGCAGCTCGGTGACCAGCCGGACGGCCTCGGGGACCTCCACGTGGTCGTCCGGCGCGGCGCCGAAGTGCCCGCCGGTGGCGGTCAGGACGGCGGTCGCGCCCAGGCCCCGGACCAGGAGGCCGACGTGCTCGGCGGGGTCGGGCTGGTTGACCGGGTCGTCCATGGCCTGCAGCACGCGGAACTCCCGGGCCGAGCGCCGGATCCGGGCCCAGTCGAACTCGCCCGCGAAGAACTCGGCCAGCAGGTCGTAGCCCACCTCGTGCGCCGAGGTGGCGACCAGCAGCACGCCGGCGAACACGCCGTCGCGCTCCGGGTCGTGCTGCTCCAGGAAGCGCAGCACGTTGACCCCGCCGATGCTGTGGCCGACCAGCACGGTGCCCTCGGCCGGCCCTGCGGCCAGCGCGGCCTCGCCGTAGGTCTTGACCCACGGCACCAGCTGCGGCACCTCGGGCTCCGGCAGGCGGGGGACGGTGACCCGGTGGCCCGCCGCCGCGAGCCGCTCGGCCAGGTACGGGAACCAGACGCTGTCGTCGCTCGCGCCCAGGCCGTGCGACACCACGATTTCGCTCATGACCGATCCACTCCCCTGAATCAAAACGATCCGTCGCGTTTCGATTGAAGGTAGCACGCTGCTACCGTGTCGTGGGTGCCAACCGGAGAATCCCCCCACCGCCGGACCGGCGGCCGCATCCGCAGCGAGGACGCCCGCGCCGCCGTCCTGACCGCCGCCGTCGAGCTGGTCGAGGAGCTCGGCTACCCGGCCGTCACCGTCGAGAAGGTCGCCGCCCGGGCCGAGGTCGCCAAGAGCACCATCTACCGCTGGTGGAAGTCCAAGGCGCCCTTGGTGATGGACGCCTACCGAACGGTGGTCGAACAGCGGATGCCGGCGCCCGACACCGGCTCGGCGGCGGGAGACCTGACGGCCTTCGCCACCGCCCTGTACGGCGTGTCGGCCCACCCGCTGCGGGCCCGCACCCTGCGCGGCCTGATGGCCGAGGCCCAGCTCGACCCGGACTTCGCCGAGCTGTTCCGCGCCTGGGTGGAGAGCCGGCGCGCCGTCGTGCTCGACCTGCTGGCCAGGGGCGTCGCGCGCGGCGAACTCCCGCCCGGGGCCGACCTCGAAGCCGCCACCGACCGGTTCTTCGGCCTGTTCTGGTACCGCCTGCTGGTCGGCCACCGGCCGCTCGATCCCGCCGAGGCGGCCGCGCACACCGCCCAGCTGCTGGCCGGCCTGTCGGGGAGTCAGCCGACGTCCGTCGGGGTGTCAGCCGACGGGGAGCTCGGGTGACACCGCGTCACCCGTCCACTTGTCGCCCGGCGAGTACCACTGGTAGTCGCCCGGTCCGGTGACGGTGGTCTTCGCTCGGACCACGCCGGAGAGGTCGGAAGCGGCGGTGGCCACCGTGGTCCACAAGGTGCCGCCGCGCGGGCGGAACTGCAGGTAGGCGGTGCCGTCGGCATAGCCGTGGTAGCGGTTGTCGGAGTAGAAGGCGCGGGCCAGCCAGCCCTCCACCGCCAGCTCCTGGCCGACCGCCGCCCCGCGCGGCACGCCCGAGCCGGTCATCCGGGCCGCGCGCTTGATCGAGAAGCCGCCGGCCGTCTGGTTCAGGTACCGGTCGCCGTCCTTGGCCCGGACCTTGAGATCCACGAACCAGGTGCCGACCTCGTCGTTGAAGATGTCCTTCTTCACCGGGTCGACCGTCACCGTGCCCCGGCAGACCGAGGTGGTCGCCGACCGCGCGTCGCAGCTCATCGGGCTCACCTTGAGCACCCCGTACGTGGGACCCCAGACGCCGATCGGGTCGATCCCCGCGATCCCCGAGTCGTCGCTGGCCGTCACCACCACCGGGAAGGTCACCCGCTCGGCCGGGCCGAGCAGGACCGTCCGCCCGTCGTTGACGGTGACGGCGTCCACCACCGTGTCACCGCGCGAGGTCTCGGTCGCCACCGTGGGCACGAGCAGGACCGCGCTCGCCGCCGCCGCGAGGGCGACGCCCAGCACCACCGCTCTCTTGCGCATGTTCCCTCTACCGGTCCCGACCTTCCCGAGCTCTCGCACCGTACCAGTCGCGCCCCCGCGCCCCGGTTCACCACCGGGCGCGCGGGGTAGAGGAGTGCCCAATGGCCGTGCAGCCGACCTGTCGCACCCGCAGCGCACGCGGGCGCGCGGCGCCGGCGACGGGGTCGGCCGGAGGGAAGAGGAACGCCCGTGGACCGCTGCGTCGTCCTGGTGGATGCCGGATACCTGTTGGGGGCCTCGGCCAGCCTGCTCGCGGGGGAAGCCTCCCGGTCGCGGGTGACGGTCGACCACACCGCCCTGATCGCTGCCCTGCGCGAGCGCGCCGAGGAGGAGACCGGGCTGCCGCTGCTGCGGATCTACTGGTTCGACGCCGCCCCCGACCGCCGCCCGCTGCCCGAGCACCGCCGCCTGCGGGTGCTGCCCCGGGTCACCGTCCGGCTCGGCGCACTCACCCGGGCCGAGGGGCGGCGGGTGCAGAAGGGCGTGGACGCCGCGATGCACGCCGAGCTCTCCGAGCTGGCCCGCAACCGGGCCTGCGCCGACGTGGTGCTGATCACCGGGGACGGTGACCTGCTGCCCGGCATGATGTCGGCCAAGGAGCACGGCGTGGTGGTGCACCTGTGGGCGCTGCAGGCCGCCGACGGCGACTTCAACCAGTCGGAGGACCTGGTCGGCGAGGCGGACGAGCGGCGGGTGCTCGACCGGGAGTGGATCGAGCGGGCCGTCCGGCTGCGCGAGCTGCCCACGCCCTGCCCGCCGCCGCCCGGCAACCGGATCGGGCTCGCGGACCTGTTCGCGGTCGCGGCGGCGGGGGCGGGGGCGGGCGCGGGCGCGGCTTCGGTTGAGCCGCCCGTCTTCGAACCGGCCGCCTTCGAGCCGGTCGCGGAGTACCCGCCCGGCGGGTACAGACCCGGCGAGCTCCCGAACCGGCCGTTCGCGGCGGGGGAGTACGAGCCGGGCCCCGAGTACCCCGACCCGGCCCCGGCCGCCGAGGCCACCACCCCGGCCCCGCCCGCGCTGCGCGTCGTCCCCACCCCCAGGGACCTCGCCGTCCGCAGCCTCCCCGCCCAGCCGACGCCCGCGCAGCTGCCGCCCGCGCTCGTCCTGCGTTGGTCCTCCGACCGGCCGGTCGAGCGCGGCGAAGCGCCGTCGGTGGCCGACCAGCTGCCCTCGCTGGCCCAGCTCACCAACTCCGAGCAGCGCTGGGCCGACCGCGAGGAGGACATCACCACCATCGGCGGCGACGCCCACGAAGTCGGGCTGGTCTTCGCCCGCCGCTGGTCCGACCGCCTCGCCGACCCCCACCGCCTCGCCCAGCTCTGGGCCGACTACCCCCGCATCCCGCACCGCCTCGACGGCGAGCTGCTCCGCTACGCCGCCCGCTTCGGCCTGCTGGCCCACAAGGACGACCAGATCGACGAGCACGACCGGTACGCGATCCGGGCGGGCTTCTGGAAGGAGCTGGCCACCCGCGTCCCCGGCGCCCAGCCACCGCCACCCGCCGGGTGACCGACCCCTGGTCCGGATCGTCCCGGTCAGCGCGTAAAGTCTTCGGACGTGAGCGACACCGACCGGCGGGCACCCCGGGCCCGGCCGCAAGGGGACCTCGGCGGGACCGCCTGCTGCACCGTACGAGACCTTGCCAAGACCTACCGCAGCCGTGGCGCGGCGCCCGAGGTCCGCGCCAACGACGGCATCGACCTGGACATCCGCTGCGGCGAGGTCTTCGGCCTGCTCGGCCCGAACGGCGCGGGCAAGTCCACCCTGGTGCGCCAGCTCACCGGCCTGCTGCGGCCCGACCGGGGCAGCATCGAGATCCTCGGCCACGACATCGTCCGCCACCCCGACCGCGCCGCCCGCCTGCTCGGCTACCTCGGCCAGGAGTCCACGGCCCTGGACGAGCTGACGGTGGCCCTCGCCGCCGAGACCACCGGCCGCCTGCGCGGCCTGAGCCGATCCGCTGCCCGGGCCGAGACGACCGACGTGCTCACCGAGCTGGGGCTTCTCGATCTGGCCGCCCGTCCGCTCGCCAAGCTCTCCGGCGGGCAGCGGCGGCTGGCTTGCTTCGCCGCCACGCTGGTCGGCGAGCGCCCGCTGCTGGTCCTGGACGAGCCGACCACGGGCATGGACCCGGTGGCCCGGCGGGCCGTCTGGTCGGCGGTCGACCGGCGGCGGGCCGAGCGCGGCACCACCGTGCTGCTGGTCACCCACAACGTGATCGAGGCCGAGACGGTCCTCGACCGGGTCGCGGTGGTGGACGACGGCCGGGTGATCGCCTGCGACACGCCCGGCGGCCTCAAGGCCCTGGTCGACGGCGACGTCCGGCTCGACCTGGTCTGGCGCGACGAGCCCCCCGTCCACGTCTCCGCCGTCGCCCGCCTGGCCGAGCGCGCCGAACGCACCGGCCGCCGCTGGACCGTCCGCACCACCCCCGAACAGGCCCGCGAACTCGTCGCCGCCGTCACCACCGGCCCCGCCTTCGCCGCCCTGGACGACTTCACCCTGGCCACCCCGAGCCTCGAGGACGCCTACCTCAAGCTCGGCGGACGGCACGAGGGGTTGGTCAAGTGAGACCGCGCCGTGCCGTCGCCCCCGCCCTGCCCGGTCGGTCCGCCGGTCTGTCCGCCGCTGGTCGGCCCGCTGCGGGGCGGGCCCCTGCCGGGAGCACGCACGCGGCAACTCCGCTCCACCGGACGTCCCCGGCCGGGCGGCGGGTGCACCCCCTCTCCGCACCCCCCACCGCCGCGCCCGGGCTCCGGCCGGGAGCGTCCGTCCGTCGCCGCCGGGAAGGGTGCGCCGCATGACTCTGCTCGACGCCCCGCCCGCCGCCGTGGTGGCCGCGCCGCTCGCGCCCGCCGCGCGGCTGCTGCCCGCGCTGGCCGCCGTCTACCGGGCACAGCTGGCCCGGGCCAAGGTGAGCCGGATCCCGCTGCTGTTCGTCGCCACCTTCCAGTCGCTCGGCATCCTGGTGATGATGCGCGGCGTGGTGGACCCGGGCGACAACCCGGCCGCGCACGCCGTGGTGGCCGGCTCCAGCGTGCTGGTGGTCGCCTTCGTCGCGCTCAACCTGCTGGCCCAGTACTTCGGCAAGCTGCGCGCCACCGGCGGGCTCGACCACTACGCGACGCTGCCGGTGCCGCCGGCCTCGGTGGTGCTCGGGGCCGCCGGCGCGTACGCCTCCTTCACCGTGCCGGGCGTGTTCGTCACGGCCGGGGTCGGGGCGGTCCTCTTCGGGCTGCCGCTGACCCACCTGTGGGTGCTGCTCGCCGTGATCCCGCTGGCCGGCGCGGCGCTGGCCGGGCTCGGGGCGGTCTGCGGACTGCTCGCGCCCCGGCAGGAGCTGGCCACGCTGCTCGGGCAGCTTGGCATGTCGGCGGCGCTGCTGCTCGGCGTGCTGCCGGTGAGCCACCTGCCGCTGGTGGTGCGCTGGCTGCGGGACCTGCTGCCCTCCACGTACGGGGTGGAGGCCTTCGCCCGTACCTTCACCCCGTCGCCCGACTGGGCGGCGGTCGGGGGCGATCTGGCGGTCTGCGGCGTGGTCGGACTGCTCTCGCTGGCCCTCGCCACCTGGGCCTACCGACGGGCGACCGTCCGTCCGTAGCCCGGACCGGGCCGTCCTTCGCACCGGAGTCATGAAACGATGGTCGGGTGACCGTACCGAACACACCTGCGGGTCCTGACGCCGCGCCCGACCCGCAGCCCGCCGACCCCCAGCCCACCGGCTCCGAGGGCACCGACCTCCTGGCCGCCGAGCCGGAGCCGAAGGGGCGGCAGCTGCTGCCCGAGCTGGCCATCGGGGCTGCGCTGGCGGTGGTCGGGGCGGTGCTCGGACTCGCGGTCGGGGGGCTCTGGTACTGGCTGGCGCCCCGGGTGATGCTGGTCGCCACCAACACCTCCATCCAGTACGTCGACCCCGAGGGTGAGCAGCGGGTCGGCGCCGACGGCGTCTTCACCCTGATCGGCCTGGGCGCGGGCCTGCTCACCGCCCTGGTCGCCTTCCTCCTCACCCGCCGCCGGGGCGGCGGCATCGCGGTCGCCGTCGGCCTGGCCGCCGGCGGCCTGCTCGGCTCCCTGATCGGCTGGAAGTTCGGCATCTGGCTCGGCCCCGGCAGCTCCAACGCCGCCGTCATCGCCGAGGCCCGCCGCGTCGGCGTCGGCGTGGACTTCGCCGCCGCCCTCCAACTCGGCGCCAAGGGCGCCCTCCTGGTCTGGCCGATGACCGCCATGGTCACCCTCCTCGGCCTCTCCGCCGCCTTCGGCAAGCGCGAGGAAGACCTCCCCCCGTACTGGGCCAACACCCCCCTCCTCACCCCGGTCGAGCCCCCGCAGTCGGACCAACCCCCGGCGGACGGCTCGGCGCGCTAGCCTGCGGCGGTGGAAACGACCGTCACATACCTGGAGATGACCGACCCGGGCGAGCTCCGCCCGGCCGCCGCCGTGCCCGGGCTCGGGCTGCGGCGGATCGACCGCGAGTCGCCGCTGGTGCGCAGCACCCAGGCCGGGGTCGGCGCGGCGTACGGCTGGCGCAGCGCCACCTGCACCGACGAGCAGTGGCTGGCCAAGCTCGACCAGCACCCGCTGCGGCAGTACTGGCTGATCACTTCCGAGGCCACCCCGGCCGGCGTCGCCTACCTCGAGCCGCAGCCCGGCGGTGACGTCGAGATCACCGCCTTCGGCCTCCTCCCCGCCCACCTCGGCAAGGGCCTGGGCAGCTACGCCCTCACCCTCGCCATCCAGCAGGCCTGGGCCACCGAGCCGGTTGAGGCGGACCGCGTCAGTCGCGTCTGGCTGCACACCTGCTCGGACGACCACCCGCACGCCCTGGAGAACTACCGGCGGCGGGGCCTGCGCGTCTACCGTGTCGAGACCGAGCAGGAGTGAGACCGGCGGTGGCAGTGCAAGGGTTCGCGGGCCGATGCCCAGAGCTCAGATGACCGGGGAGTTCTCCAGGGATCTCCACACTGGGCCGCTCCTGGGCCAGCCGCGCGGGACCCGCTCGCCGCTCAGTACCCCGACCATGAAGCGGGTGAAGCCACCCTCCGCGATCAGGACCGTCGGGTACTGGCGGAACGCGACCATGACCGCCCACTCCCCGCTGTCCCGGGGCAGCAGGAAGCACAGGTCGCCGTCGTAGTCGAAGGAGCCCCATCCGACCGCCGTCGCCGGGTCGAAAGGAAGCCGGTCCGAGTCGTCCCGGTACTGGTCAAGCAGGAAATCCAGGGCTTGGCGGCCATCCTTCATGCACTCCAGCAGGGGCTGCTCGCCGTGCGGATGAGAGATCGCCAGGAACTCCATGATCCGGCAGTCGCCGTACTCATCGACGAACTCCTTGAAATCGTCGGGCAGTGGGCGACCGACCCACTCCTCGATCTCCCGCCAGGCCGCGGCACCGGCGGGGAGCAGCCGCTGGGGCGGCCCCAGGAGCTCTCGAAGCGTCACATCCATGGTCGGCACCACTCAGTCAGAGACGTCGGCGAACACCGGCAACATAGCAACGCCCGCCCACCTCACTCACCCCACAAGCTGCTCCGCCGCAGCGACCGCCTCGGCAGCGTCAGCCGTTGAGAGCACGACGGTGCTCGGCTCGGGTGTGTCCAGCGACTGGTGTATCTCGTGTTGTGTGAGTTACCGGCGGCCGACGGAGAGGCGACCGTCGAAGGCGATGTCGAAGGCCTGGAGAG
>NZ_JBEOWY010000024.1:0-118523 GCF_040296285.1 Kitasatospora sp. NPDC002227 | reverse complement strand
AGCTTCCGAGGACCCTGCGGTGTCCGGTCCTCACGGATCTCGAAGTCCATCGCACCCCTTGAGCTGGGGTGTTGCGACGACCACTAGAACCCAAGCGCCCGGGCCCCTTCCGTATGCCACGGCGGCTCAGCGGCTCACACCCCGCGCGCACCGCCCTGGCTGAGGATGTCGGCCAGCTGGGCGTCGATCTCGTCGCCGGTGAGCTCCTGCCCCATCGGCACCAGGCGGTCGGTCCGCGCCAGGAAGGCGATCAGCGGCGGCGCCGCGGCCCGCAGCCGGGCCTCCCCCTCGGGCGAGTGCAACACGATGAGGACGTCCGCGAGTTCACCGCCGACCGGGTGGATGTGCACATCGCCCTCACCGGTCGGGCGGCTGATCCCGTCCAGCAGCAGCTCCCGCGCGAAGACCCAGGACACCGGCGCGTCGCCGGGCAGGTGGAAGGTGAAGCGCACCGCGTACGGGTCGTCCGCGTCGTACTCGAGGTCGACCACGAGGCGGAAGGAGAGCTCGCTGGAGACCACGAGGTGCATGACCACGTGGCCCTGGACCGTGCTGCGCATGCGCCAGTACCTCTCGTTCTGAACCTGCCGGACCGTCCGGACCGGTCGATGCCCGTACTTCCCGTGTTCCCACCATCGTCCCGGTTCGGGGACGAAGCGGACAAGACGTGCTTTTTCAGATGGTGAACGAACCTGGTCGCGCCCTTAGAGGACAAATGACGGAGTCATCGCCCCGACCAGTTCCCGGAGCCGCTCGGCGGCGGCCGGCAGCCGGGCCGACTGGGAGAGGGGGAGCGAGAGCGCCATGGTCGCCACCACCGCGCCGACGGTGATCGGCACGGCCGCGCAGACCGTGCCCGGCTGGTACTCCTGCCGCTCCAGGACCGGTCTGGTCGGGCCGACCGCGGCCAGGCGCCGCAGCACGGCGGCCCGGTCGGTCACGGTGGCCGGCGTCAGCCCCTCCGGCGGGTGCCGGGCCAGGTGGTCGCGCCGCTCCTGTTCGCCGAGCTGCGAGAGCAGGCAGAGGCCGACGGCGTGCGCGTGCGCGGTGGCCCGGAAGTCGGCCCACTCGGCCACCGCCGGACGGCCCGGCCCGGCCACCACGTCCACCACCCGCACCTCACCGTCCCGGTAGACCGCGAAGTACACCGCCGCGCCCAACTCCTCGCCCAGCCGGGCGATCCTGGTCCGCAGATCGGCCTGCCAGGCCTGCCGGTCGCCCGCCCGGCCGATCCCGTCCACCGACTCGCCGACGTAGAACTTGCCTTCCAGGCGCTGGAGATAGCCCTCATGGGTCAGGGTGCGCAGCAGGTGGTAGGTGGTGCCCAGCGGCAGCCCGGCCTGCCGGGCCAGCTGCTTGGCGGTGGCGCCGCGGTCCTGCCCGCCGACGGCTTCGAGCAGCCGCAGCGCGCGCTGCACCGAGACGATCAGGGTGGGCTCGCGCCCGCCGGTGCGCCCCCGGTCAGTGCCGTCCATGGCGAATTCCAGCCCCCAGCCGAGTCGTACACAGCCCACCTCGCGCTCATTGCAGCACAGGGCCGACAGGGCTGCAATCACCGATGGCCACCCATTCCCGAATGAGCCTTGACTTCCAACCTTATACGTGCAATTGACTCTCACTTTACTAGAAAAGCAGTCACTCCAGCCTCTCAAACGAAGATCCATGGCGGCGGGAGCCAGGGCGGGCACCCGGCCCGGAATCAGCCGTTCAGCCCAGCCGAACCACCCGCGTGGACCGGTGGCGAAGCGTTTCGGCCACCGGCCCGCGCGGGAGACTCTCGACAGCAATCCGTCCCGTGATCCGGAGGTGGCCATGCCCGGCCCCGTCCGCCCGGTGGTCAAGCGCACCGCCCGGGCGATCCTGCTCGAGGTGGACCCGGACGACCCGCACGCTCCGGCCTCCCTCGTCCTGATCAAGCGCACCCGTCCCGGCTCCCGGCCGTACTGGATCACCCCCGGCGGGGGAGTCGAGCCGGAGGACGTCTCGGTGCTCGCCGCGCTGCACCGCGAGGTGGACGAGGAGTTGGGCGGCAAGATCGAGCACCCCGTGCACGCCTTCGTCGACACCGTCTCGCACTCGCACCACGAGGACGGCACCCTGGCCCACCCGCACGGCGTCAAGGTGCAGCACTTCTTCGTCTGCCGCCTCACCTCGATGGACCTCAGCCTCCGGCACGGGCCCGAGGTGGACGAGCCCCAGGGCGAGTACGAGGTCGTCCGGCTCCCCTTCACCCGCGAGGGCGTCACCTCGGTCAACGTCGTCCCGCCCTCGCTGCGCGCGTACCTGGCCGCCAACATCGAGGGCGTCCGCGCGGCCCTGGCCCCCGACCTGGGTGCCTGAGGCCGGACGGACGACCCTAGGCCAGCTCGCCGACCAGGTCGTGGTGGATCGCCTCCGGCGCCACCCCGGCCCGCAGCAGCGCTCCGGCCGCCCGCCGCACCATCGCCGCCGGGCCGCTCAGGTACGCGGCCCGGCCGCGCCAGGCTCCGCCCGGACCGCCGATCACCTCGGGCAGCTCGCCGACCAGTGCCTCGCCGGTGACCACCCGCTCCTCCGAGACCATGGCCCGCACCGAGAGCCAGGGGTGCCGCGCGGCCAGCTCCCGCAGCTCGGCCAGCTCGTACAGCTCCTCCCGGCGGCGGGCGCCGTAGAACACGTCCACCGCCCGCCCGCCGGGCCCGTGCGCGGCCACCTCCTCGACGAGGGCCCGGATCGGCGCGATCCCGGTGCCACCGCCCAGGCAGAGCAGGTCGGCACCGTCGCCGTGGTCCACCACCATCGACCCGGCGGCGGGCCCGATCCGCAGCACGTCGCCCGGCACGGCCCGGTGCACCAGCGCGTTGCTCACCCAGCCCGCCGGCACGGCCTTGACCTGGAAGGTGAGCAGCCCGTCCGGCCGGGGCGCGGTGGCGAAGGAGAGGTGCCGCCAGACCCGGGGCCACCAGGGCGTCTCCACCGTGGCGTACTGCCCGGCCCGGTACGGGTACGCCTGGTCGGGGCGCAGCGTCAGCTCGGCGATCTCGGGGGTGCGCAGCCGGTGTGCCACCACCTCGGCCTGCCACCAGGGGGGCGAGACCTTGGCGGCCTCCTCGGCGGCATCGGTCATGACCTTGGCGATCAGCCCGTAGACCCGCCGCCAGGCCTGCTCGGTCTCGGCGTCCCAGCGCTGGCCGCAGTAACGTTCCAGCGCGGCGATCAGGCACTCGCCGACCGGGCCGTAGTGGCCGGTCAGGGTGCCGTACTTGCGGTGGCCCCGGCCCAGGCCGGCCAGGTAGGCGGTGAGCGCCGGGAGGTCGTCGGCGCCGCGGGCGGCGGCGAGCAGGGCGCGGAAGAGGCGGTCGCGCTGCACGTCCATCGCGGCGGGGAAGAGCGCGCGGATCTCGGGGTGGTGCAGGAAGATCAACGCGTAGAAGTGTGCCGTGGCCCGGTCCGCGACCGGCTCGACCACCGCCAGGCTGGCCCGGATCAGCTCGATGTCCCGGGCGGTCGGCGCGCCGTCGGGCGCGGCCGCCACCGCCAGCTGCGGCGGCGGGGCCGGGCTCTCGGCCGGTTCAGCCGCCCAGGCCCGGCTCCAACTGTCGCCGGGCCCGGCCCAGTTGAGGCCGGGCGCGTGGGTGAACATCGGTGTGATCGGCGGGTGCGGCTGCAGGTGGGCCACCGGCGGCAGACTCGGCCGCGGCGGCACCACCGGCTCCGCCGGCGCCTGAGGCTCGGTTTCAGCCACCGCCGCCGGCGCGGGCGCCGCCGCCACCGGCTCCACCGTCTCCGGTTCGAGCACCGGCATGCCCATCCCCGGCACGGCGGCCACCTGGGCCGAGCCGTGGCCCGCCCGTACCAGCAACGCGGTTGATTTCACCGCAACTTGACGAGTGCCCAAGAGAATCGCTTCGCTTCCGGTCGTCCCGTTCCACGTCTGGCCTGTCCTGAAGACGCCTTCGGTAGCGTGGCACGCCCGTACAGCTGATCCGACAAATCACGTGAAGCCCGGGACACCCGGCCCACCCACGCGCTACGCTCGCCCGACTCATGGCCGGAAGCGAACGCGCCGCCTCCGGTCACAGCTGCCGCAGCAGCACCCCCGGGTGCTCGACGCAGTCGGCGACGAAGCGGAGGAAGCCGCCCGCCGTGCCGCCGTCGCAGACGCGGTGGTCGAAGGTGAACGACAGCTGGGTCACCTCGCGGACAGCCAACTCGCCCTGGTGGACCCAGGGTTTGGCGACGATCCGGCCGACGCCGAGCATCGCGGCCTCGGGGTGGTTGAGGATCGGGGTGGAGCCGTCCACGCCGAAGACGCCGTAGTTGTTCAGGGTGAAGGTGCCGCCGGTCAGCTCGGCCAGGGTGGCCGAACCGTTGCGCGCCGACTCGGTCAACCGGCCGAGCTCCTCGCCGAGTTGCTCGGTGGTGAGGGATTGAGCGTTGCGCACCACCGGCACCACCAGACCGCGCTCGCCCTGGGCGGCGAAGCCCAGGTGCACCGCGGAGTGCCGGATGATCCCCGAACCGTCCTCGGTGACACTGGAGTTGAGCTCCGGGAAGCGCGCCAGCGCGACCGTGCAGATCCGGGCGAGCAGCGCGAGGACGCTCAACCGCGGGCCCGGCGTGGCATTCAACTGCCGTCGCAGCGCCATCAGTTCGGTGGCGTCGGCGTCCACCCAGCAGGTCGCGTCCGGGATCTCCCGACGGCTGCGGCTGAGCTTCTCCGCCACGGCCTTGCGCAGCCCGCGCAGCGGCACGATCTCGTCGCCCGCCGCGAGCGGAGCGGCCACCGGAGTCGGCGCGGCGACCTTGGCCGCCACCGCCCGCTCGACATCCGCCCGCATGATCAGCCCGTCCGGCCCGCTGCCGGTCACGGCGGTCAGGTCGACCCCCTGCTCCCGGGCCAGCCGCCGCACCAACGGCGAGATCACCGGCACCACGACGGGCACCACCGGAGCAGCCGGAGCAGCCGGAGCAGCCGGAGCAACGGGAGCAGCCGGAGCGGCCACCGTGGCGGCGACCCCGACCCCGACCCGGGCCCGACGCCCGCCCTTCGAAGGCTCGGCCACGCCGTACCCGACCAGCGGCCGCTCCACCGCCGCGGCCGCCTCCACGACAGCGGCGGCGCCGTCCTCCGGTGCCACCGCCACGGTGATCAGCGGCGCGCCGACGGCGACCTCCTCGCCCACCGCGCCGTACAGCGCGGTGACCACCCCGCCGTACGGGCAGGGCACCTCGACCACGGCCTTGGCCGTCTCGACCTCCACCACCGGCTGGTCGATCGCGATCACCTCGCCGACCTCGACCATCCAGCGCACCACCTCGGCCCCGGTGAGTCCCTCACCGAGGTCGGGCAGCTTGAACTCCCGGACCACCGCCATCATCGACCGTCCTCCCACTGCAGCCGCGCCACGGCGTCCAGGATGCGGTCCACCCCGGGCAGGTGGTGGTGCTCGAGCATGGGCGGCGGGTACGGGATGTCGAAGCCGGTGACCCGCAGCACGGGCGCGGCCAGGTGGTGGAAGCAGCGCTCGGTCACCCGGGCGGCGATCTCCGCGCCGACCCCGCCGAAGCCGGTGGACTCGTGCACCACCACGGCCCGGCCGACCGAGCGGACCACCCGGGCGACGGTCTCGTCGTCGAAGGGCACCAGGGTGCGCAGGTCGAGCACCGCGAGGTCCCAGCCCTCGGCCTTGGCGGCCTCGGCGGCCTCCAGGCAGACCGGCAGCGAGGGCCCGTAGGTGATCAGCACGGCCGAGCGGCCGTCCCGTCGCAGTGCGGCCCGGCCGACCGGCGGCACGGCAACCGACGGATCCCACTCGGCCTTGCCCCAGTAGAGCCGCTTGGGCTCGAGGAAGATCACCGGATCGTCCGAGGCGATCGAGGCCCGCAGCAGGCCGTACGCGTCCTCGACGGTCGCCGGGGTCACCACGTGCAGACCGGGGGTCTGGGCGTAGTAGGCCTCGGAGGAGTCGCTGTGGTGCTCGACGCCGCCGATGCCGCCGCCGTAGGGGATGCGGATGGTGATCGGCAGCGGCAGCTTGCCGGCCGTGCGGTTGCGCATCTTGGCGACGTGCGAGACGAGCTGCTCCATCGCCGGGTAGGCGAAGGCGTCGAACTGCATCTCCACCACCGGGCGCAGGCCGTACATCGCCATGCCGATCGCGGTGCCGAGGATGCCCGCCTCGGCCAGCGGGGTGTTGAGGCAGCGGTCCTCGCCGAACTCGGCGGTCAGACCGTCGGTGATCCGGAAGACGCCGCCGAGCGCGCCGACGTCCTCGCCGAGCACGTGCACCGTCGGGTCGGCCCGCATCTCGTCCCGCAGCGCGGAGTTGAGCGCCTGGGCCATCGTGCTGGTACGGGTCGAAACAGCGGTCGTCATCACGCCTCCACCTCGGCCTCGGCCGCCAGCTCCGCCGCCAACTGCGCTGCCTGCTCACGCAGTTGCGGAGTCATCTCGGCGTAGACGTGGGTGAAGAGCGACTGCGGGTCGAGCACCGGCTCGGCGTGGAACTCGGCGCGCATCCGGGCCGCGAGCGCCTCGGCCTCCTCGGCCGCCTCCTGCACCAGCTGGTCGTCGATCACCCCGGCGGGGCGCAGGTGGCGCTCCATCATCAGGATCGGGTCGTGCTCGCGCCAGGCGGTGACTTCGGCGTCCTCGCGGTAGCGGGTGGCGTCGTCGGCGTTGGTGTGCGCCTCGACCCGGTAGGTGAGCGCCTCGATCAGGGTCGGGCCGCCGCCGGAGCGGGCCCGCTCGACGGCCTCGCTCAGCACGGCGTGCATCGCGGCGGCGTCGTTGCCGTCCACCAGGCGGCCCGGCATGCCGTAGCCGACGGCCTTGTGGGCCAGGCTGGGGGCGGCGGACTGCTGGGTGAGCGGCACGGAGATGGCGTAGCCGTTGTTCTGCACCAGGAAGACCACGGGGGCGTGCAGCACGGCGGCGAAGTTCAGCGCCTCGTGGAAGTCGCCCTCGCTGGTGCCGCCGTCGCCGAGCATGGTGAGCGCGACGACCTGCTCGCCGCGCAGCCGGGCGGCGTGCGCCAGGCCGACGGCGTGCGGGGCCTGGGTGGCCAGCGGGGTGCTGAGCGGGGCGGTACGGGTGGCGACGGGGTCGTAGCCGGTGTGGGCGCTGCCGCGCAGCAGGGTGAGCGCCTCCAGCGGGTCGACGCCCCGGGAGACCACCGCGAGGGTGTCGCGGTAGCTCGGGAACAGCCAGTCCTGCGGGCGCAGCGCGAGCGCGGCGGCCACCTCGCAGGCCTCCTGGCCGGTGGAGGCGGGGTAGACGGCCAGCCGGCCCTGCTTGGTCAGGGTGGTGGCCTGCTGGTTGTAGCGGCGGCCCACCACCAGGCGGCGGTAGAGCTCGCGCAGCAGGGCGGGGTCGGTCTTGGCCTGGGCCTCGGTGCCGAGAATGCGGAGCGGTGAAGCATCGGGCAGCAGCGGGGCCGGGTCGGTCCGCGGGCCGGTCGCTCCGGGCAGCCAGCCCGGAACGGTGTCCGGGTGTCTGTGGTCGAGAACGGTCATCTCGGGCACCTCCGGGGGGTGAGGGGGGTGCGGCAGGGGAGCCGTGGATCAGCTGGGGGTGGAGGTACGCCGGATGGTCGGTCCGGAGTGCTCCTCCCTACCGATTGTTCGGTTGACTGGTCATTCTGGCCATAGTTGCGTCGCGGTGGTGGACATACGGCCGAGTTGACGGTCTCCTGGTGGCATTACGTCCATAGCGGGAGGGTGGGGGGCCATGTCGGGTGAACAGATGTCCAGGTCTGAGCGGTCGGACCGTCTGGACCGGGTGGACCGTGCCATCCTTCGGTTGCTGCAACAGGACGGCCGGGCCTCGATCCGCTCGGTCGCCGAGCGGGTGCACGTGTCCCGGGCGAACGCGTACGCCCGCATCTCCAGGATGGTCGAGGACGGCGTCATCCGCGGCTTCACCGCCCGGGTCGACCACGAGCGGGCGGGCCAGGGCGCAACGGCCTACCTGACCCTCAAGATCGTCCAGAACTCCTGGCGCACCGTGCGCGAGCAGTTGCTCGGCCTGCCCGGGGTGGCGCACATCGCACTGGTCGGCGGCGAGTTCGACGTCCTGCTGCTGGTGCACGCGGCCGACAACCAGGCCCTGCGCGAGCTGGTGCTCGGCCGGATCCAGTCGATCCCGCAGGTGCTCAGCACCCAGACCATGCTGGTCTTCGAAGAGACCGACCAGGTGCCCCCGGTATAGCGGCTCCCCGGCTCAGGCCTTCAGCCCGTCGAAGGCCAGGTGCACGACGGCCTCGGCGACGCCGTCCGTCCCCCGGCCTCCCGGCCGGTACCACTCCACCACCGAGTTGATCATCCCGAACAGCAGCCGGGTGGCCAGCCGCGGCTCAAGGTCCGAGCGCAGCTCCCCCGCGACCACGGCGGCCCGCAGCAGCTCGGCCACCTGGTGGTCGAAGTCCCGGCGGCGCTCCAGCGCCCACTGCTCGGCCGCGGTGTTGCCGCGCACCCGCAGCAGCAGCGTCACGTACGGGAGCTCGGCCAGCAGCACCTCGGTGGTGCGCCGCACCACGTGCTCCAGCCGGTCCACCGGCCGGCCGTCCACCGCGCCGGGCTCGGCCAGGATGCCGAAGAGCGCGTCCAGCGCCCGCCCGACGGCGAGCCGCAGCAGCTCCTCCTTGCCACGCACGTGGTGGTAGATCGAGGACTTCGAGATCCCGGCCGCCCGCGAGAGGTCCTCCATCGAGGTGCCGTCGTAGCCCCGCTCGTTGAAGACCTCGACCGTGACGGCGAGCAGCGAGTCGACGGTGTACGCGGTGCGGGTGGTGTTGGTCTCGGCCATGTGAACGAGTATCCCCGCCCGGCCGACATGACGTCAGCCGGGGCGGGGACAGTGAGGCGGATCAGACGCCCGCGCGCTCGCTCTCGTGGCGCGGGGCTATGACGGTGGCCGAGGCGGCCGGCTCGTCCTTCGCGGAGTCGTAGCCGATGAAGTAGGTCGGCCGCTTCTGCACGGCGGTGTAGATCCGGCCGATGTACTCGCCCAGCAGGCCGACGCAGATCAGCTGCACCGCGCCGATGAACAGCATGGCGACGAAGAGCGAGGTCCAGCCCGGCACGGTGTGGCCCGAGACGTACGCCACGACGGTGAAGACCAGCAGCGCCAGGCAGGCGAAGAAGCTGGTCACGCCCAGCCAGGTGGCGATCCGCAGCGGGGCGGCGGAGAAGCCGGTGATGCTGTCCACCGCGAGGCGGATCATCTTGCTCAGCGGGTACTTGGTCTCACCCGCGACGCGCTCCTCGCGCTGGTAGTACACCTCGCCGCTCGGGAAGCCCAGCCACGGCACCAGCAGGCGGTAGACCTGCTGCTGGTCCGGCAGCGCCTTGAGCGCCTCGACGGCCTCCCGGCTGAGCAGGCGGAAGTCACCGGCCTGCGAGGGCATCTGCTTGCCGACCAGGCGGCGCATCAGGCCGTAGTACAGGCCCGCGGTGCGGCGCTTGAAGCCGGTGTCGGTGGAGCGGTCGTTGCGCACGCCGTAGACGATGTCGAGGCCGTTCCGCTGGGCGAGCTCCAGCATCTCGGCGATCTTCTCCGGCGGGTCCTGCAGGTCGGCGTCGATGCTGGCGACGTACGCGCCGACCGAGCTGTGCAGGCCGGCCGTGAGCGCGGCCTGGTGGCCGGAGTTGCGGCGCAGCTTGACGACCCGCAGCTCGGCCCAGTCCGCGCGGAAGTCCTGCAGGACGGCGGCGGTCTTGTCCTTGCTGCCGTCGTCGACCGCGACGACCTCGTACGTGCAGCCGATGCCGTCCAGTGCCGGGCGCAGGCGCGCGACCAGGGCGGGGAGGGCCTCTTCTTCGTTGTACATGGGGATGACCACGGAGAGCGTGATCTCGGTACGTGCTGAAGTCATCAGGGTTTTCCCCGCCGCAGGCTTAGTTAATGAGCTGGTCGGATTTTACACGCGCCCCGGTGAGAACCCACTGAGAGCAGCACCCCTCGACCACCGCCCATGACCTAGGCTCGTGAGGTCGGCGCGCCATCCTTCGTGGCCAGTGAAGCAACTACGGGCGGGGACGGGATCAGATGAGTTCAATATCCAGCTGTCCGGTGGATGAACGTTTGCCACAGGTAGGCGCTGGTCAGGACGCATCCGGTACCGGCCAGGGCCACTGGGCCCGGCAGGCCGCCCACCGCTTCGGGCCCTCGCTGGCGGTGTACGGAGTGGTCAAGCTGCTCGGCTTCACCGTCTTCATGTACCTACTGAACTCCTCAGGAGATTTCAAGCACAGGGAGCCCCGGTACGGCGGCGGCGCCCACGCCTGGGACGTGCTGCAGAGCTGGGACGGCTGGTGGTACCAGCAGGTCGCCGTCAACGGGTACCGCCCCCAGCTCGTGCTGCTCCCGGCCGGGCAGTGGATGACGCACGACCAGAACTCGGCTGCGTTCTTCCCGCTCTACCCCGGCCTGATGCGCCTGGTCTCCGACTTCACCGGCCTGGGCACCTACGGCGCGGGCATGGCCGTCTCCGTGCTCTCCTCCTTCGTCGCCGCCGCCGGCGTCTACGCCCTCACCGCCAGGCTCACCGACCACCGCACCGGCATCATCGCCGCCGCGATCTGGGGCTTCTTCCCCGGCTCCGGCGCGGAGTGGGCCGTCTACTCCGACTCCCTCTTCGTCGCCCTCGCCGTCTGGGCCTGCCACGCCGTGCTCACCCGCCGCTGGCTCACGGCGGGGCTGCTCACCCTGGTCGCCGGCCTCAACCGCCCGACCGCCACCGCCCTGATCGCCGCCCTCGGCCTGGCCGCCCTGATCGCGCTGTACCAGCGCCGCGACGGCATCTGGCGCCCGCTCGCCGCCCTGCTGCTCGCCCCGCTCGGCCTGTTCGGC
Source organism: Kitasatospora sp. NPDC002227 (assembly GCF_040296285.1). Lineage (NCBI taxonomy): Bacteria > Bacillati > Actinomycetota > Actinomycetes > Kitasatosporales > Streptomycetaceae > Kitasatospora > Kitasatospora sp. NPDC002227. The sequence goes on along the minus strand of NZ_JBEOWY010000024.1, from coordinate 107,689 downwards.
TACGTGGCCTGGGTCGGCTGGCGGATGGGCGAGTGGACGGGGTACTTCACCCTGCAGCGCGGCGCCTGGCTGCACTTCTTCGACTACGGGCAGCACACCGGCTCGGTGCTGCGCGGCGTGCTGTTCGGGCACACCGACTACCTCTTCGCCTTCCCCACCGAGGACCTGATCGGCGTCCTGCTGGTCCTCACCCTGCCGGTCCTGCTCTTCCTGCTGCTCCGGCTCCGGGTGCCGGCCTTCCTGGTCGTCTACACCCTGGTGACCGTCGTCCTGGTGCTCGGCAGCCAGCAGATCTTCGGCAACACCTCCCGCTACCTGCTGCCCGCCTTCCCCCTCTTCGTCCCCCTCGCGGTCGCCCTGCGGCGGCTCAGCGTCCCCTCGCTCACCACCGTGCTCGGCTTCACCGCGATCGCCTCCGGCTGGTACGCGGGGTACGTCCTCTTCGAGCTCGGCGTGCCGTAGACCGCCCGCTACTGCGGTGCGACCGGCATCGCGTCGTAGCCGTCGAACAGGTATGCGTACACCTGCGCCAGGTAGTACCCGAGCGCCTTGCGGTCCGGGAACGGCACATAGGTGAGCGCGTACCACCGCTCCACCGGCATCGGCTGCCGGGCCAGGTGCATCAGCCCCACCCGCACCACCTCCCGGTAGTCCGGCCAGGCGCCCTCGAAGGTCTCCTTCAGCATCCCGAGGTCGTCCACCGCCTCCACCCCGAGCACCCCGGCACAGAAGTTCACGAACCGCCGGTCCACCCCCGGCACGTCCAGCCCCAGCTCCGCGAGCGGCACCGTCACCGGGTCCAGCGACCCCCCGGGGTACGGGTACAGCGTGGTGTTCCACAACTCGCCGGGCGCGGAAGGCCCCTGCGGCCCGACCCCCGCCGCCGGCCGGTACACCCCGTACACGTGCGCCTCGGTCAGGAAGTCCCCGTAGACGTAGTTGATCCCCCCGTCCGGCCCGTACGGCTCCGCCGGATCGATCGCGATCGCCGTGGCATTGCCGAGCCCGTCCAGCCACTGCCCGTACACCTCCCCGAACGGCAGCACGGGCGAGAGGTCGCGGTCGCGCAGCGCGGCGGCCCGCAGCGCGTCGTCCGCCTTGACGAGCGCTTCCTCGGTGTCGAACCGGCTGGCCCAGGGGCCGGTACGCGGCGGCAGTTCGTCACGCAGGGGCATGGCGCGGGGGCTCCTCGTCGTAGAAGTACTCGTAGAGATCTACCAGAAACGCATACAGCTCGGCCTCGGACGCGAACTCGGACTCGGTGAACAGCTTCCATTCCTTCACCGAGAACGGCTTCTCCCCGATCAGATACTCCAGACCGGCCCGGACCAGCGGCGCGAGGTCGTCCCTCCGCGCCCAGGTCCAGTACCTGTCCAGATACTTGACCACCCTCGGATGGAACGCCCACATGTAGAATTCCCGGATTTCCTCGCTCTCGCACCACCCGGGAATGTCGCAGGGCGTCGGCTTGAGCAGCGAGATCCACGGCGGATTAATTTCCCTGATGATCTCAGGATCATATTCCGGAACATGTGGAAACTTTTCCGAGCCCGTGAACACGTAGTTGTACAGGTCGAGCAGGAACCCGTACATCGCCTTTTCGGTCTGGAACGACCACCGAGTGAGCCCACTCCAGTCGACCACACCGAACGGCTGCCGCTCGAGGATGAACTCGAAGCTCTGGCGGATCAGCTCGTAGCGCTCGGTTCCCGGAGTCAGCAGCTCGCGCTGCTCGGTCGCACCGTTGATCAGCTCCGGATGGAAGACGATCTCGAACCAGCTACGCAGCCACTCGTGCTCGTTCCACCCGGGGACCGGCCAGTCCTGCGCGCTCATGAGACCGGGTTGTGCGCATTGTCCGGCGCAGGGTACATCGTCCCCAACCTATAACCACCCTTTCCGTCGGGATGGTACCACGCCTCGATATGCGCACCTTCGAAATTCACATCTCGATAATTCGGCCCGGTCGGGCCCATCGGATTCGCGGGGTCAAGATAATATCCCTTGAACTTGTCGCGGTGATCCCCCTTGCCCCACGCCTCCTCCGGGGTCAGAAACGCCGGGTGCGGCGGCCCCTTGCTGAAGTCGATCTTCTGGCGTGCCTGCATCTCGGCGTACATGAACGCCTCTTCGTCCTTGAAGGCCGTCGAATAGTGGTCGCAGGTGTGCTTCATCGGCCTGCCTTGCGGGTCGACCTTCTCGTAGTCGTCGTACCGCACCGCCTCCGGCCGATTCGGGCCGCCTGGGCCGTGCAGCGGATCGATCTTGTTCCTCGACCGCAGGAAGTCGTGCTCGTTCCTCTCCCACACCCACTTGTGCTCCCGCGGCGGGTACACCCGCTGGCCATAGGCGCCGATAGTCGGCTCCCCCGGCGGCATCCGCCTGTGCTCCTGGTAGGGAATCCCCAGCCGGTCCTTCAGCTGCTGGTCCGTCACCCGCAGGTGCCGTCCGGGGCCGTGTCCCTGCTTGGCCAGCTCGTCCACCCGCTCGCGGACCTGCTTGTCGTACTGGTGCTGCAGCGCCTCCCGGCCGGGTATCGACTGGCCCTCGCCAAGCTTCACGCCATGCTTGTTCAAAGACGTACGGTCGGCCCGCAGGCCCTCGCGGACGGCCTTCTCGGCGTCGTCCAGGTTCTTTTTGGTGATCTCCAGACCGTGCCCGAGCGAGCGGTGCTTGCCCGCCATCGCCTTGGACATGTCCTTGATCATCGAATCGACCACCGGCCGGACGGCCTTCTCGACCAGCTTGCCGAACTTGCCCCGCCCCAGCACCTTGCCCTGCGTCGCCGAATCCAGCGCCCGCGAGTGGTGCTCGACCCGGTCGGCGTGCTCGTGCGCCTGCTTGGAGGCAGCGCCCAGATGCTCCGGATGCGCCTTGAACCCACCGTGACTCACACCGGCCCCCCGAGCGCCTTCTCCACACCCTCGAAGACCAACCCGCTCACCGCTTTCTCGATCTCCGCCTGGAACGGCTCGATCGCCATCGAGACCAGCTGCCCGATGATCTCCTGCTCGATCTGCTGCAGGATCGCGTTCACCACCCGCTTGCCGGCCTCGACGATCACCACGTTCGCGGCCTCCGCGAGCCCCAGCGTCGCCACCGCCGCCGCCTGCTCGGCGGCGAACTCGGCGGCCATCGCCACCAGCTCGGCGATCACCGCACCCTTGGCGACCACGATCCCGTCCGCCGCGAGCTCCAACCCCGTCGCCAGCACGCCGCAGCAGTCGATCAGCACCGTGTGGTGCTCCCGCGAGGCCCGGTCCCACCGCTCGACCAGCGCCTCATAGGAGGCCCCCTGGTAACTCTCGGCGAGACCCTGCACCATCTCGTGGGAGTCCTCGTGCGCCCCCTGCAGCCCGGCGGCGAACTCCCGCACATGCCCGGCCCACGCCCGCAGCTCGTCCTCGTCAACGTCCGGCCAGTTCAGCCCGAGCAGGTTCATCACCCAGACAAGCTCACTCGGCAGCTCGATCGACATACCGCACACCCCCCGGCCGATCATCCTTCCAGACGCCCCCCACAAGCCCCCGGCCAGGGGCTTGCACCGACCGATCGTTCGGTTACGCTGGGGTGCGTCCCGTCCGCCCCGCAGAGGAGCGCACCATGACCGCACCGGCCGACCACCCCTTCGTCGCCGAACTGATCGACCGTCACCAGCAGACCCTCACCGGTGCGCTCGACGCCTCCGCCTCGCGCGACTACTGGTCGCCGTACCCGGAGTTCGCGAAGGCCTACGGCGAGACCGGGATGGCCGACGGCAAGGCCGCCTTCGAGGCGCTGCTCGACTCGCCGTTCGCCCTCGAGGGCCACCCCGGCTCCGGCGAGCTGGTGGGCGGGGAGACCTCCCCGTACGGGCAGGCGCTCGGCGTCACCTACCCGCACGCCGAGCCGCAGGCGCTGATCGCCGCGCTGACCGCCGCGCAGCCGGCCTGGGCCGCCGCGAGCCCGGCCGCCCGCGCCGCCGTCTGCCTGGAGATCCTGGCCCGGATCAACGCCCGCAGCCACGAGTTCGCGCACGCGGTGATGCACACCACCGGCCAGGCCTACGGCATGGCCTTCCAGGCCGGCGGCCCGCACGCCCAGGACCGCGGCCTGGAGGCCGTCGCCTACGCGTACGCCGAGCAGACCCGCCTCCCCAAGCAGGCGAGCTGGACCAAGCCGCAGGGCAAGCGCGACCCGCTGAGCATGGTCAAGGACTTCACCGTCGTGCCGCGCGGCCTCGCGCTGCTGATCGGCTGCAACACCTTCCCGACCTGGAACGGCTTCCCCGGCCTGTTCGCCTCGCTGGCCACCGGCAACCCGGTGCTGGTCAAGCCGCACTCGCGCGCCACCCTGCCGCTGGCCCTCACCGTGAAGATCGCCCGTGAGGTGCTGGCCGAGGCCGGCTTCGACCCGAACCTGATCGTGCTGGCCGCCGAGCACGAGGGCGGGACCATCGCCGCGACGCTGGCCACCCGCCCCGAGGTCAAGATCATCGACTACACCGGGTCGACCACCTTCGGTGACTGGCTGGAGGAGAACGCCCGCCAGGCGCAGGTGTACACCGAGAAGGCGGGCGTCAACACCGTCATCGTCGAGTCCACCGACAACTACCGCGGCATGCTGGCCAACCTGGCCTTCTCCCTCTCGCTGTACAGCGGCCAGATGTGCACCACCCCGCAGAACCTGCTGATCCCCCGCACCGGTGTCCGCACCGACGAGGGCTCCAAGACCTACGACGAGGTGGTCACCGACCTCGCCGGCGCGATCGAGGGCCTGCTGAAGGACGACGCCAAGGCCGCCCAGATCCTCGGCGCCGTGGTCAACCCGGGCGTGCTGCAGCGCACCGTCTCCGCCGCGAGCGGCGAGTACGGCGACCTCGCGCTCGCCCCGCGGGTGGTCACCTCGCCGGAGTTCCCGGCCGCGGTGATCCGCACGCCCGCCCTGGTCCGCGCCGACTCCGACAAGCCGGACGACCGCGCCGCCTTCCTCACCGAGTGCTTCGGCCCGGTCAGCTTCGCCGTCGCCGTCGAGTCGGCCGAGGCCGCCGTCGAGCTGCTGCGCCGTACGGTCAAGGAGCAGGGCGCCATGACGGCCGCCGCCTGGACGGTCGACGAGGGCGTGGAGGACGCCGTGGTCGACGCCTGCCTGGACGCCGGTGTCTCCCTCTCGCTCAACCTGACCGGCGGGGTCTTCGCCAACCAGACCGCCGCCTTCTCCGACCTGCACGGCACCGGGGCCAACCCGGCCGCCAACTCGGCCTACTGCGACGGCGCTTTCGTCGCCAGCCGGTTCCGCACCGTGGAGATCCGCCGCCACAGCTGAGCCGCCGCCAGGCGGGTGGGCGGCCCCTGCTCGGGGCCGCCCACCCGCCAGCCTGCGTGAACACCTCCCGCCCGGACCAGGATGATGACAGGCTAGGTACGCCCACGTGGCGTGAACGCTGGTCCGAACACCGGGAGATGGCCGATGGCCGAGAAGCAGCTGACCTCGGATGTGGTGATTGTCGGAGCGGGGCCCACCGGGCTGCTGCTGGCCGGTGATCTGGCCGCCGCCGGACTCCGGGTGACGGTGCTGGAGAAGCGCGCCGCCGAGTCCAACCTGACCAGGGCGTTCGCCGTGCACGCCCGCACCCTCGAACTGCTCGACGCCCGCGGCCTGGCCGAGGACCTGATCGCCACCGGCACCGCGCTGGGTGCCCTCCAGTTCTTCGGCAAGCTCGACCTGCGGCTGAGCGAGCTGCCCACCCGCTTCCCGTTCGTGCTGATCACCCCGCAGTCGAACACCGAACACCTGCTCCAGGAGCGGGCGTTGAAGCAGGGCGTGACCCTGCTGCGCGGGGCCCGGCTGGTCGGCCTGCGCCAGGACGCCCAGGGAGTCGAGCTCGACACCGAGACGGACGGCAAGGTCACCACCCACCGGGCCCGGTACGCCGTCGGCGCCGACGGTGTCCGCAGCACCGTGCGCGATCTGCTCGGCATCCCCTTCCCCGGCCAGTCGGTGCTCAGCTCGGTCATGCTGGCCGACGTCCAGCTGGAGCGGCCCCCGGCGCAACTGCTCACCGCCAACGCCAACGAGCGCGGCTTCGCCTTCCTGGCCCCCTTCGGGGACGGCTGGTACCGGGTGCTCGCCTGGGACCGCGCCCGGCAACTCCCGGACAGCGCACCCGTGGTGTTCTCCGAGCTGGTGGACATCACCCGCGAGGTGCTGGGGGTGGACCACGGCCTGCGCGACCCGCGCTGGATGTCCCGCTTCCACAGCGACGAGCGCCAGGCCCCGAGCTACCGCTCCGGCCGGGTGCTGCTGGCGGGCGACGCCGCGCACTGCCACTCCCCGGCCGGCGGGCAGGGCATGAACACCGGCCTGCAGGACGCCGCCAACCTGAGCTGGAAGCTGGCCGCCGTACTCAACGGATGGTCACCCGACGCCCTGTTGGACACCTACCAGACGGAGCGTCACCCGGTCGGCAAGGCCGTGCTGCGCAGCTCCGGCGCGCTGGTGCGGCTCGCGCTCGGGCAGACCGGCCCGCGCCGGCTGCTGCGCTCGGCCCTGACCGCCGGCGCCGGGCACCTGGGCCCGATCACCGCCAAGGCCGCCCGTACCGTCTCCGGCCTGGCCGTCGCGTACCCGGCGGGCAACGACGCCCACCCGCTGACCGGCCGCCGCATCCCGGACCTGCGGCTCGCCGTCGACACCCCCGGCGCCCCCGACCGCCTGTACGCGGCGCTGCGGGCCGGCCGGTCCGTGCTGATCAGCAACGACGAGCTCTCGGTGGCCGAGCCCTGGGAGGACCGGCTCACCACCGCCGCCCCGGCCGATCCGCACGGCAAGCTCCGGGACACCGTGCTGCTGGTACGCCCCGACGGCTACGCCGCCTGGGCCGCGGTGGACCCGAGCCGGGGCGAGATCCGCGCCGCCCTGGCCCAGTGGCTGGGCACCCCGGCCTGACGCCCGTCAACCGGAACGCCCGATTCTGAGAACCGGGCATGAGAGCCGCTGCCGACAATTCCGGCACGTAACGCACACAACCGGGGGCGGTTCAGCTGCCCCCGGTCACCTTCTCGTAGTGCCGCGCGGCCTTCGCGCGGTTCCCGCAGGTGGCCATCGAGCACCACCTGCGGCGCCCGTTCTGCGAGGTGTCGAGGAAATGCAGCACGCAGCCCGGGCCGGCGCACTGCTTGATCCGCCGCTCGCCCTGGCGCACCAGCGCCAGGTAGTCGTCGGCCGCCAGCCAGGCCGCCAGCCACTGCGGGCCGTCCGCCTCGACGGACTCCGCCGGACCGGCCGGGCCGAGCGAGCGCCGCACCCGACCGCGCCCGAGCACGGCGTTCAGCGCGGCGGCGTCACCGCCACCGAGCGCTGCGGCCACCGCCTCCCGCGCCTCGCGGGCCGCGGCCAGCGCCGCCTCGCTCACCTCGCAGCGCTCGGCCAGCCCGGCCGAGGAGAGCCAGATCTCGTAGCCGGCCAGGTCGGTCAGCAAGTCCTGGGCGGCGGCGCCGCTGCGCCACCGGGTGTTCAGCAGATCGATCGAGAGCGGTTCACCGGTGAGGGGTCGCGGGTCACGTGGGTCTGCCATACCTGGGAGTGTAACGCCGCGGGGGAGCTCCGTTTCTTTATTCACTGTATGGAGAATCGCGCATTCTGTTCATGAATCGCCATTCCACACTTGACTGTTTTTTAGCAACCAATTGCTCAGTCATGGGTCATTTCCTGTGAGGTTTCTGGAAGCTTCTTCTCAGCGTTTCAACCCCGGAGCGCCCCCACACAATCCGGAGGACCCGTGCGACCCCGCTCGCTCGCTCTCGTCTCGGCCCTCGCCGTGCTGCCCCTGACCGTCGTGTCCCTGGGTGCCAATGTCGCGGCCGCCGTGCCGACCCCGAACGCCTCCGCCTCCCGGGTGGCGCTCCCCAACACCGTGACGCCGGCCGTCGCCCACTCGGCGAAGACCGCCACGCTCCCCAGCAACACCCAGATCTCCGTCGCGATCAGCCTCAAGCTGCGCAACGAGGCCGCGCTGGACGCCTTCCTCAAGGCCGTCTCCACCAAGGGCAGCCCGGAGTTCGGCCAGTACCTGACCCCGGCCCAGTTCACCGCCCGCTTCGGCCCCACCCAGGCGGACGTGGACCAGGTCAAGTCCTACCTGGCCGCCCAGGGCCTGACCGTCGCCTCGGTCAGCGCCAACCGCCAGGTGGTCAACGCGCACGGCACCGCCGCGCAGATCTCCAAGGCCTTCGGCACCCAGGAGAGCGCCTTCTTCGACGCCTCGAAGAACCGTTCCTTCTTCGCCAACGAGGGTGCGGCCACCGTCCCGGCCGCCCTCGCCGACATCGTCAACGGTGTCAGCGGCCTGAACAACTACACCGTGCGCACCACCCGGGTGGCCAAGCCGCAGAACGTGGTCCCGCACGCCACCCCGAGCGGCTTCGGCCCGAGCCAGTACGACGGCGCCTACAACCTGAACAAGGTCGGCACCGACGGCACCGGCGTCAAGATCGCCCTCTGGGAGTTCGACGGCTACAAGTCGACCAACCTCAAGACCTACGACACCCAGTACGGCCTGACCGGCCCGACCGTCACCACCGTCTCGGTGGACGGCGCCAACTACGACACCACCCCCGGCGAGGGCCAGGGCGAGGTCGAGCTGGACTCCGAGATCGTGCGCGGCGTGGCCCCCAAGGCGACCCAGCTGGTCTACGAGGCCCCGAACAGCGACCAGGGCGAGATCGACATGGCCGCCAAGATCGTGGCGGACAACCAGGTCTCGGTCATCTCGATCTCCTGGGGCTCCTGCGAGCCGGACACCACCGCCGCCTCCATGACGGCCGTGAACAACTCCTTCAAGCAGGCCGCCGCCCAGGGCATCTCGATCTTCTCGGCCTCGGGTGACGACGGCTCGCGCGACTGCACCCGCTCCACCAGCGGCTCCACGGTCAAGGCCGTCGACTTCCCGGCCTCCAGCCCGTACAACACCGGCGTCGGCGGCACCAACCTGAAGGTCTCCGGCAGCACGTACTCCTCCGAGAGCGCCTGGTCCACCGCGGGTGGCGGCGTCTCGACCCAGTACGCCAAGCCCTCCTGGCAGACCGGCACCGGCGTCTCCGGCACCATGCGCACCGTGCCCGACGTCTCCTCCAACGCCGACCCGCAGAGCGGCTTCGCGATCTACACCCAGGGCTCGACCAGCGCCGGGTGGCAGGTCTACGGTGGCACCTCCGCCGCCGCGCCGCTGTGGTCCGGCTACGCCGCGCTCTACAACCAGAAGGCCGCCGCCGCGGGCAAGGCCAACCTGGGCGAGGCCAACCCGAAGCTGTACTCGATCGCCAACAGCAGCAGCTACGCGTCGACCTTCCACGACGTCACCTCCGGCGCCAACCAGGACTTCTCCACCAAGACCGGTTACGACCAGGTCACCGGCTGGGGCACCCCGGTCGCCGACGCGCTGGCCACCGCCCTGCTGAACAGCGGCGGCACCCCGACCGGCAACACCGTCACGGTGACCAACCCGGGCACCCAGAACGGCACCGTCGGCACCGCCGTCAGCCTGCAGGTGAGCGGCTCCGACTCGGCCACCGGCCAGACCCTGAGCTACTCGGCCACCGGCCTCCCGGCCGGCCTGTCGATCTCGTCCACGGGCAAGATCACCGGCACCCCGACCACCGCCTCCTCGGGCACGGTCACGGTCACCGCCACCGACACCACCGGTGCCACCGGCTCGGCCTCCTTCACCTGGACCGTCACCGGCGGCTCCACCGGCTGCACCCCGGCCCAGCTGCTCGGCAACGCGGGCTTCGAGACCGGCACCGCCGCCCCGTGGACCACCACCTCCGGCGTCGTCGACAACAGCACCTCCCAGGCCGCCCACTCCGGCTCCTGGAAGGCCTGGATGAACGGCTACGGCTCGGCCCACACCGACACCGTCTCGCAGACCGTCACCGTCCCGGCCGGCTGCAAGGCCAGCTTCAGCTTCTGGCTGCACATCGACACCGCCGAGACCGGCTCCACCGCGTACGACAAGCTCACCGTCTCGGTGAACGGCACCGCGCTGAAGACCTACTCCAACGTGGACGCGGCCACCGGCTTCACCCAGCGCACCTTCGACCTCTCGGCCTACGCGGGCCAGAGCGTCACCATCAAGTTCAACGGTGTGGAGGACTCCTCGCTCCAGACCAGCTTCGTGATCGACGACACCGCGCTGAACGTCTCCTGACGTACGGCCAGTGACAGCTGCCGGTACGGGCTCCACAGCCCGTACCGGCAGCTGTGTTTCCAGTGTGTTTAATCTTGTCGTGACCACTGTCATAGGTCCAGGTGGATGACGTAGCCTCTCGACCGTGCGTAGGGTTCCGACAACTCGGTGGCCGATTCCCTGACGCATTCTCGTTGGGCTCATCCCACCGAACTCGCCTGGTGGGGAGGGTTGTCGCATGGCCTCACAGCAAGCACAGCACACCGGTCGGCTCAGACTCGTGGGCCATCGGCACGATGCCGAGGCGGTCGCCGACGCGTCCGTGCCCGGCCGGCCGCCGGTGGCCGCGCCCCTGGCCGCCCCGCCCGGCGGCGGCTTCGCCGAGACGCTGCACGCCTCGATCGAGGCCAGCGGCCTCAGCCTGGACCGGCTCAGAGCCGCCCTGGCCCAACAGGGCGTCAGAGTCAGCGTCACCACGCTGAGTTACTGGCGCCGGGGCCGCAGCCAGCCCGAGCGGGCCACCTCGCTGCGCGCCGTCCACCTCCTGGAGGAGCTGCTCGGCCTCCCGCACACCACCCTCTCGACCCTGCTCGGCCCGCCCCGCCCGCGCGGCCGCTGGGTCACCCCCGCCGCCGCCGACAGCCTCCCGGTCGAGGAGATCTGGCCCGGCGAGCAGGAGATCTACGGCGTCTTCGCCGAGCTGGACGCCCCGCCCACCGGCGAGCTCGAGCGGCTCAGCATCCACGACTCCTACTACGTCGACGCCGAGCGGCGCGGCACGATGCTGCGGATGCGGCAGGTCGTGCGCGCCACGGTCAGCGGCGTCTCCCGCTGCCTGGTCGTCCACAAGGCCGACGAGGAGGCCACCGGCTGCCCGGAGATCACCTCCGTCCGGCACGCCCGCCTGGGCAGGGTCCGCCGCCGCCCCGAGAGCGGCCTGCTGGTGGCCGAGCTGCTGCTCGACCGCCCGCTCGGCGCGGGCGACAGCACCGTCATCGAGTACGAGGTCGAGATCCCGCCCGGCGCCCCCGCCACCACCTACGCCCGGCGCTTCGCCGTGCCGGTCCGCGAGTACGTCCTGCAGGTGCACTTCGACCCGGCGGCCGTGCCCGTCCACTGCGAGCAGTACCAGCGCGAGCCCGGCCTGGACGAGGACAACCGCCGCCGCCAGCTCTGGATCGGCGCCTCGGCCAGCGCCCATGTGCTGGCCCTCGACCAGCCGCCCGGCCAGGTCGGTATCCGCTGGGAGTGGGAGTGACCCCCTTCTAACCCTTACAGAACTCCACAACGGTTGATCTCGCCCTCTCTAACCACTACTGTCATCAGTACCGGTTAGAGAGACCGGGCCACGCCAACCTTGGAGCCGTACGGATGTCTTCCCTGCAGACCGGCCACATCGGGATCAACGTCACCGACCTCGCCCGCTCCGTCGCCTTCTACGAGCAGGCCTTCGGCCTGACCACCACCGTCAAGGCCGAGGACCACGCCTTCCTCGGCGCCGGCGGCCGCACCCTGGTGACCCTCTGGCAGCAGTCCACCGGCACGTTCGCCACCGACCGTCCCGGCCTGCACCACCTCTCCTTCCAGCTCGACACCCTCGACGAGGTCCTCGCCGCCGAGACCGTCCTCAAGCAGCTCGGCGCCACCTTCACCCACGACGGCGTCGTCCCCCACCGCGAGGGCTCCCCCTCCGGCGGCATCTTCTTCACCGACCCCGACGGCACCCGCCTGGAGATCTACACCGCCCACGCTCTGACGGAGGCCGTGGCGGCCCCGTCAGACGCCCCCACCTGCGGGTTCTTCTAACTCAAAGGGCGAGTTGCACTATTCAGGGGCGCGAGGAACTGCGCGGCCAACCCCGCACCGCGCCGCAGCAAGGCACCCGCCCCGCTTGCACTATCCACCCACGTGCAACTGACTCCATGCGCAGCGCAACAGCTACGCCTCTCCCGACTTCGCGCAGTTCCCCGCGCCCCTGGACGGTGTACCCACATGCCCACTGCTGCCCAAGCCGCCCGAGCGATCCGCGACACCATCCCCGCCGTGGCCGCCCGCTTCCTCGAAGAGCGCCGCACCCTCGTCCTCGCCGCCGCCGACCCCACCGGCCGTCTCTGGATCACCCAGCTGGCTGGCCCGGCGGGCTTCCTGCGGGCGCCGGACGAGCACACCCTCGCCGTCGCCGCCCGCCCCACCGCCGCGGACCCTCTCGCCGGGGCCTTCTCCGGCCCGGTGGAGGTCGGCACCATCGCCCTCGACTCCGCCGGCCGCCGCCGGATGCGGGTCAACGGCCTGGCCGTCCCCACCCCCGGGGGCCTGCTGATCACCCCCGAACAGGTCCTCGCCAACTGCCCCAAGTACATCCAGCGCCGCACCCCGGTGGACACACCACCGCGAACCCCCCGCCTGCTCAGCGACACCGACAGCCTCAGCACCGCCCAGCGCCTGCTCGCCACCACCGCCGACACCTTCTTCGTGGCCACCGCCGACCCGCTGGGCAAGGCCGACGCCTCCCACCGCGGCGGCCTGCCGGGCTTCCTCACCTCCCCGGCCCCGAACCTCCTGCGCTGGCCCGAGTACCCGGGCAACCAGCTCTTCATGACGCTCGGCAACCTCGAACTCAACCCGGCCGCCGCCCTGCTGCTCCCCGACTGGGAGACCGGCTCCGCCCTGCACCTCTCCGGCACCGCCAGGGCCGACCACGAGGGCGTCGAGTTCACCGTCGAACGCGCCGTCGAGATCGCCCACGCGACCCCGCTCACCTGGAGCGCCCCGGAATTCTCCCCCGCCAACCCGCCCGCGCCCCGATACTGACCCGCATGACCGAGATCGTTCTGGAACCCATAGCCACCGTCCGCAGCAGCGACCGCACCGAGGTCGACGACCGCTTCGAGTGGGGCGAGGTCGCCGCCGTGATCCGGCTGGACGAGACCCGCTTCACCCCGGACGCCATCTCCGGCCTGACCGACTTCTCCCACCTCGAGGTGGTCTTCCACTTCGACCAGGTGCCCCTGACGAAGATCGAGACCGGTCACCGCCACCCGCGCAACAACCCCGACCTCCCGCTGGTCGGCATCTTCGCCCAGCGCGGCAAGAACCGCCCCAACCGGATCGGCGTCTCCCGCTGCCGTCTGGTGAAGACGGACGGCCTGGACATCCACGTGCTCGGTCTGGACGCCGTCGAGGGCACCCCCGTGCTGGACATCAAGCCGTACATGGCGGAGTTCGCCCCGCTCGGCGAGACCCGGCAGCCGGCCTGGTCCACCGAACTGATGCGCGACTACTACTGACGAGATTTTCCCTTTATATGACCTTTGTCCTGATTCGCCCTCATCTCACGGTGGAACACATCCTCCCTCTCTAGAGGAGGACAACCCCGTGCTGATGGAGTTCACCGAGATAGCCCCGGACGCGAGCTGCGGCTGCGGCGACTGCGCCGCCCGCCGCAGCTCCCGCCCCCGGCCCGCCGCCCGTGCGCCCCGCCGGGCCCGCCGCGCCGCCCTGCTGATGGCCGCCGTCGGCACGGTGCTCGGCACCGCCGCCACCGCGAGCGCCACCGCCGCCCCCAGCAGCAGCGCCAGCGACACCGACACCCCCCAGGGCGAGGTCAGCCCGCTCTTCGGCGGCAACGGCCACGGCCTGGCACCCCACACCCGCGGCGCCGCCGCCGCGACCACCCGCACCGAGATCATCGCCCGGGCGCAGCGCTGGGTGGACCTGCAGGTGCCGTACAGCATGGGCAGCTACTGGACGGACGGCTACCGCCAGGACTGCTCGGGCTTCGTCTCGATGGCCTGGGGCCTGGGCAGCAGCCAGACCACCTGGACCCTGCCCGACTTCGCCGACCGAATAGCTCCCGCCGACCTCCAGCCGGGCGACATCCTGGTCTACAACAACAGCGACAACCCGCAGGGCGGCTCGCACACCGTGATCTTCGGCGGCTGGCAGAACTCCGCCCACACCCAGTACCTCGCGTACGAGCAGACCCGCCCGGCCACCCGCCGCCGCACCACCCCGTACGCCTACTGGAGCCACGCCGACTCCTACGTCCCCTACCGCTACCGGGGCCTGGCGGCCGGCACCGCCGACCTCTTCCCCGGCACCGACGCCTTCGGGCCCGGCCGCAGCAACGACTACGTCAAGCGGCTCGGCGAGATGCTGGTGCAGCGCGGCGGCGCCCGCTTCTACGGCGAGGGGCCGGACCCGAGCTGGGGCGAGGCCGACCGGCGGGCCACCGAGGCCTTCCAACTCGCCCAGGGCTGGCAGGGCTCCGAGGCCGACGGCTACCCGGGCAAGGACACCTGGAACCTCCTGGTCACCGGCGGCGGCCACGACATCCCCCCGGCCGCCGCCGCGCCACCCCCGGCACCGACCCCCGCACCGGCCCCCGCACCCCCGCCGGCCACCATCCCGCCCTTCCCCGGCACCGCCGCCTTCGGCCCGGGCCAGTCCAACGACGCCGTCCGGCAGCTCGGCGAGCAACTCGTCCGCAAGGGCTTCAGCCGCCACTACACCGAGGGCCCCGGCCCCACCTGGTCCGAATCCGACCGCCTCAACGTCGCCGACTACCAACACTCCCTCGGCTGGCAAGGCTCAGAAGCCGACGGCTACCCCGGCCCGGACACCTGGAAGCACCTTTTCTCTGCAACCTGAGGTTGCACTGTCAGGGGCGCGAGGAACGGCGCGGCCAACCACCCCGTTCCCGCGCCCTAGGAACCCCGGTCAGTTGCACTGTCTGCCGTACTGACGGATCCACGCGTGCATCGCAATCGCCGCCGCGGCCCCCGCATTGATCGACCGCGTCGACCCGTACTGCGCGATCGAGCACACCGCCGTCGAGTGCTCCCAGGCGGCCTCGGTCAGCCCCGGGCCCTCCTGGCCGAACAACAGCACGCACCGCTGGGGCAGCTCGAAACTTTCCAGCGGCACAGCGCCCGGCAGGTTGTCGATCCCGATCACCGGTATCCCCCGGGCCGCCGCGAACGCGGCCAGCGAGGCCACGTCCGAGTGGTGCCGCACGTGCTGGTACCGGTCCGTCACCATCGCCCCGCGCCGGTTCCACCGCCGCCGGCCGACGATGTGCACCTCCTCGGCCAGGAAGGCGTTGGCCGTCCGCACCACCGAGCCGATGTTGAAGTCGTGCTGCCAGTTCTCCACGGCCACGTGGAACCCGTGCCGCCGGGTGTCCAGGTCCGCCACGATCGCCTCGTGCCGCCAGTAGCGGTACTCGTCGACCACGTTGCGCCGGTCCCCGCCCGCCAGCAGCTCCGGGTCGTACTGCTCCCCCTCCGGCCACGGCCCGGGGTACGGCCCCACCCCGATCTCCCGCTCAGGATCCTCGTCGTACTGCATCCCCACCTGGGGCTCACCTTCGCTGCTCACGCCCCCGAGGGTACGGGCCGCCGCGGCCGCACCGCCTTCTCCAGCTCCCCCAGCGCCTGCATCACCAGCCGGCCCCCCGCCCGGGCCACCCGGACCGCGTCGTCCCCCGGCAGCTCCGCCAGCCGCTCGTCCCACCTGCGGTAGGTCTCCCGCAGCCCCTCGAAGTCCGGTGGCTGGCCCACCAGCAGGGCCCCGGCCGCGATCGCCGTCGCGTACCGCACCTCCTCGGCGAACTCCGCCGCCCCCGGCACCGGCTCCCCCGTCTTCTCCGGCAGGTGCGCCTCCATCAGCACCACGCTGCGCCCGAGCAGCCCGACCGCCGCCCGGGCCCGGTCGATCTGCTTGCGGGAGAGCTCGGGGGAGTGCGCGTCATGGCGGACCGGCTCGGCGTCCGCCCGCTCGATCGCCTGCAGCAGCTCCGAGCGGGCCTCCCGGGAGTCGAGCAGCGCCTTGCGTACGTCCCCGCGGCCGCGCCGCTCGGGCTCGCCGAAGACGCCGAGCACCGCCCCGGCGTACCGCCCGGCGGCGGCCAGCCACTCGGCGAGGCGCTCGGCCAGGCGGGCCGTCTGCCAGGTGGGGAAGAGCGCGTAGGCGAGCAACGCGACCGCACCGCCGACCAGGGTCAGCCCGACCCGGTCGGTGGCGGTGCGCATCGGGTCGCTCGGCTGCAGCCCGAGCAGGAAGACCACGTAGCTCGACACACAGGCGGTCATCAGCGCGTAGCCCGTGCGCAGGGTCAGGTAGGCCCCGCCGATGAAGACCACGGCGAGCGCGGCCGAGAGCCACTCGCCGGGGTGCAGCAGCTGGACCACCGCCGTGCTGAGCGCGACCCCGACGACCGTCCCGGCGAGGCGGGCGACGCCCCGGCTGTAGGTCTGGGCGAAGTCGGGCCGCATCACCATCGCGGCGGTCATCGGCGCCCAGTAGCCGTGGTGCACCCCGAGCAGCTTGGCCGTCAGGTAGGCGACGGTGACCACGCCGGCGAGCCGGACGGCGTGCTGGCAGACGGCGGAGTGCGGGCGCAGCTGGCGGCGGACGGCCTGCCAGGCGGCGGGCAGCACCCGGAAGAGCGGTGGGCGGCGCAGGCCGGGGCCGAGGGCGGGGGAGCTGACGGTCTCCTGGTCCTGCCGGTCGAAGGTGTCGGCGGCCCGGCGCAGCAGGGTGAGCAGTCGGCGGGCGGCGCGGCGGGCCGGGCCGGTGAGCCTGGCCTCCTCGACGTCATCGGCGGCGAGCAGGGTGAGCAGGGGGGCCGAGCGGGTGGAGCGCAGCGGTTCGGCGTGCCGGACGGCGCGGGCCACCGCGTCCAGCGCCTCGGCGCAGGCGCCCAGGATCTCCCGGGCCCGGTCGCGCTGCGGGCCCTCGGCCGGGGCGCCGACCTTGGGGTCGGCCAGGGCCGCGAGGGCGGGGCGGATGCGTTCGGCGATGCCGCGCAGTCCGGCCAGTTCGGGCGGCCGGTGCCGGGCCTGCCAGGGCGTCAGGGTGGCGGCCTGGCGGGCCAGGATGAACGGCTCCGGGTCGACGTGCGCGGTCGGGTCCTGCCGCAGCCGCCGGGCGTAGTCGGCGAGTGAGGCGTAGGTGTCGGCGAGGGCGTCGCGCTGGGCCCGCCAGCTGTCCAGCGGCCAGAGGGTGACCACCAGCGCCTGCACCCCGCCGCCGAGCGCGCAGAGCAGCCCGTGGCCGAGCGCGGTGGGCACGCTGACGGGCAGTTGGACGACCACCAGCATCACCGCGACGGTGGTCGCCGCGACCACCCCGCTGCTCGGCCCGATCGCCCAGGCCATGCCGGCGCCGAAGGCCCAGACGGCGAGCAGTACGGGGAAGGCGCCGGGCACCCCGACGGCCAGGTACCCGAGGAAGGTGCTGACGCCCAGTCCGATCCCGGCCGCCACGGCCAGCGAGACGCGCGGGCGGAAGCTGCGCTGGAAGGTCGCCGTCCCGGCGATGAAGGCACCCATCGCGGCCGAGGTGGCGGGCGCCGGCCCGGCCAGCGCCAGGGTGGGGAAGACCACCAGGGCCACCGCCACCGCCCCGCGCAGCGCGCGCTTGGGGCTGCTGAGCGTCCGGTCCAGGTGCAGCCCGGCGCGTACGGTGGCACGGAGCGCCGCAGACCAGGACATATCGGCCAGTCTAGGGGAGCCTGCTCCGAACCCGGCGGTCGACCGTCAGCAGCCAGGCGGTCGGCAGGAAGACGGCGTCGGCCGCCAGCATCGCCAGCGAGAAGAACGGCAGCCCGAGCAGCACCGCGATCCCCAGGTGCTCGGCCATCACCACCACCAGCAGCACGTTCTTCAACCGCCGGTCGGCCAGCGTGAACGGGAAGGCGACCTGCAGCAGCACGGTGCCGTAGGAGAGCAGGAAGACCACCAGCAGCGAGCCGCCGAGCAGCCCGCTGAGCTCTGGCCAGGGGGTGAACCAGCCCAGGTGCAGCGGGTAGTAGAGGGCGGTGCCGTCCTGCCAGCGGGCGCCCTGCACCTTGTACCAACCCGCCGTCGCGTAGACCAGCACCACCTGAGCGGCGATCAGCAGCAGCCCGCAGTTGTGCAGCATGGTGGCCAGCGCGTCCAGCACCGCCCGGGGCTCCCCCTCGGGCCACCACCGTTCGACGGCCCACCAGATCCCGGCCACCGCCCAGAGCAGCCACAGCCACCACGCCCCCGGCGCCACGAAGGCGAGCGCCGTCCCGAGCAGCACCCACAGCCAGACCTCCCCACCACCGCCCTTGACCGAGCGCCGGGCGTCCAGCGACCAGACCAGTGAGCAACGCACCGTCAGCAGGTACAGCGCCATCAGGTGGACCAGGTTGTCCCCGCCGTCGCCGACCAGCACGTCCCGGTTCTGCAGCGAGAGCACGGTGACGGCGAACAGCGCGGCGCTCGCCCGGGTGCGCCAGCCGAGCACCAGCAGCAGGGCGGCCAGGATCGCCAGGTGGTAGACCAGCTCGTCCCACAGCCGGCCGTGCTGCCAGGCCACCACGGTGAAGGCGTGGGTCTGGGCCAGCAGCCGCCCGGCCAGCTCGTCCGACCAGGGCGCGCGGTCGCCGTACAGCACCCGCCGGTTCGGCCACTCGCGCAGCAGGTACGCCAGCCAGGCCAGCCCGGTGCCGATCCGCACCGCGGCAGCCTGGTACCGGCCCAGCGGGCGGCCGTAGAACCAGGTCACCCGAGCCCCCGCAGGTCGTCCTCGCCCACCGGCCACCAGGGCAGTACGCGGTCCGGCACCGCCTCCGGGGTCTGCTGGGAGCTCCAGCCGGGCGGGCCGATCGGCAGGGTCCGCAGCCGGAACTGCACCTGCAGCACCCGGTCCGGCGCCACCGCGGCGGCGCCGGACCGCTCCAGACCCGCTCTCTTCAAGTACTGCTCGGCGATCCGGCCGCGTTCGTCCGAGGCCCGGCCGTCCCCGTCCGGGTGGGTGCTCGCGTAGAACTCCCAGGCCCGGCGCAGCAGGTTCTGGTTCACGTGGCTGGGGGCCGGGTCGTGGCGGACGGCCGCGTAGTCCCGGGCGGTCAGGTCCACCCAGTCGAGGGTGCGTATGTGCTGGTCGGCCGAGATGGTCTGCAGCCGGGCGTCCAGGTGGAGCTCCTGCTGGAGCGGGTCGGGCGCGAAGAGCCGCCAGTTCTGCTCGAACTCGGGGTAGACCACGGCGTCGACCTGCCGCCGGTAGCGCTCGGAGAGCACGTTGGCGGGGGCGACGTGCAGGAAGAGCGCGGCCAGGAAGCCGAGCGTGCCGAGCACCAGGGCGGCTCCGGAAAGTGCGAGCACCGCCTTCGCGGGCCGGGACCAGACCCGTCCGCTCTCGTCCTGCGGGGCCACGGCGGCCTCCTTCAGAGCTGCCCGGTGTGCCCGGTCATCCTGCCGCACCGGGCACACCGGCAACAGAGGCTCAGAGGACGAAGGCGTCCCGGCCGTCGGAGCTCACCATCGGCCGGCCGGCCGCCTCCCAGGCGAACATCCCGCCGTCCACGTTCAGCGCTTCGCGGCCCTGGGCCACCAGGTACTGCACGACCTGCGCCGAACGGCCGCCGACCCGGCACATGACGTAGAGCTTGGCCTCGGGCAGCTCGCCGATCCGCTCGACCACCTCGCCGATCGGGATGTGCAGGGCGCCCTCGACGTGGCCGGCGTCCCACTCGTCCTGCTCGCGGACGTCGAGGAGCTGGGCGTCGGCGGGCACCGAGGCGGCGTCGGTGCTGGGCAGCTGAGTGAACATCGTGGTGGTCTCCCGAGATCCGTGGTGGTGGGCCCCATTGTCGTACGCGGGGGGGCTCTGCCCGTCCAGCTCGGCCAGCAACCGGGCCAGCTCGGCCTGCCGCCCGGCGGCCTGGCCGAGGAGTTGCTCGGCCAGCTCCTCCAGGAGCCGCTCGGGCTCGGCCGGCGCCAGCCGCAGCAGCTCGCCCATCGGCGTGCGCTCCAGGCGCACCTGCTCGGTGGCCAGCGCCCCGATCCGCCCGCGCAGCCACTCCAGCCGCTCGTGCAGCCAGGCCAGGCGGTCCGGCGCCTCGGGGGCGGGGGCGCTCTCGGGGGCGGTGCGCCACTCCTCGGCCAGCTCGGCGAGGCGGGCACTGTCGTTCTGGGCGTAGGCCTCGTTGACCCGGGCGATGAAGGCCGAGCGGCGCTCCTGCTCGGCGGGCTCGGTGCTCAGGTCCGGGTGCGCCCGGCGGGCCAGCTCGCGGTAGATCCGCTGGGCCTCCTTGTCCGGCTTCACCCTGCGCTGCGGCTCCTCGGGAGCCTGCTCGGCGGCGGCCACCGCCTCCCGCAGCGCGTCCAGGTCGGGCTGGTCGGCGACCCGCTGCCGGGCCTCCTCGGCCCGCCGCAGGTCCGCCGGATCGCCGCTGCGCAGGGCGACGGCCTCGGCGATCAGCGCGTCCAGCTCGTCGAGCCGGGCGTAGAGCGGGCCGAGCAGCTCGTGGTGGACCAGCGCGAAGTTGTCGATCTCGACCCGCAGCGTCTCCACGTCGACGTCCAGGGTCAGCCAGGCCAGCTCGGTCGCGGCGACCAGCTCCTCCAGCTGCTCCCGCTCGGGGTCGGCCCACAGGGCAGGGGTCTCGGCGTTCACCCGCGCCAGCCTACCGGGGCGCCCCGCCACCCGTTCGGGCTACCGCCGGGCGGATAAACCCGGAGCTCACGGGGGCGCACGGAGAGTGACACACAACTCGTAACAGCGAATCTCCTCGATTGGCTACCAGTCACGCCCCTCTCCGTGCTTCGCTTGAAGGCGCACACGAGCCGGGCCGTCACTGGTGCGGGCGCGGGCGGGCGCGATCAGGGAGCAGACCTCAGGAAGGCGCAGCGGCCAGGCGGGAGCAGACCGGATCCATGGCGGACGAGCCCAACTCCACACCGAGCACGCCCAGCGGCGCCGCCCCGAGCCCGGCCCGGCTGCCTCCGGGCGCCCGGCCCGCCGGGGTGGTCGCGCTGCTGCGGGTGGCCGCCGTCCTGGTGGACGGGCAGGGCCGGATCGACCGGTGGAACCGCGCCGCCGAGGAGCTGTTCGGCCACCGCGCCGAGGTGGCCCGGGGCCGCGCCGCCACCGGCCTGCTGCCCGCCGTGGAGCCCCGCCCGGAGACGGCCGCCCCGCTGCCGCCCGGCCAGGGCCGCCGCTGCGACGCCTTCGACACCCTGGCCCAGCTAACCCGGCCCGAGCAGCAGCCCTGGGCCGGGGCGATGGCCGTGTTCGACCGCGAGGAGCGGCTGCGCGACATGCTCTGGTGGGCCTACCCGCTGGGCGGGCAGGGCCTGCTGGTGCTGGCGGCCGACGCCCGGCCGCTGCGCGCGGCCGGCCCGCGGATCGCGCTCGGCGAGCGGCTGCTCCCGTACGCGGCGGCGCAGGCCCCGCAGGGCGGGTTCCACCGCGTCGCGGCGGCCTTCACCCCGGCCGGGCCCGGCACCGTCGAGGCGCTGCTGCCGCGGACCTCGGCCGAGTGCCGCGCCGAACTGCTCCGGCAGCTGGCCGGCACCGGCGCCCCCGCCCTGTGGGTCGACTCCGCCACCCGCCTGCCGGTGCTGCCGTACGAGCCGGCCGGCTCCGGGGTGGCCCGGGTCGCGGCCGGGCTCGGGCGCAGATACCCGACGGCGCAGCAGCGCGCCGTCCAGCCCCGGGCCGCCCGGCGTCCGCCGGAGCCCGCCCGCCCCGCCGCCGGCCAGCCCGCGCCGGGCCAAGCCCCGCTGGGGCTGCTGCCCGGCTCCGGGGTGCCCGGCCAGCGCGAGGCGGGCCCCGCCCGCCGCCCGGCCGCACGCCCGGGCGGCCCCTCCACCGCCCCGACCTCGGGAGGCCCCACCATCGAACCTTCCGCCAACGGCCACGCCCCGGCGCTGGCCGCCGCGCTGCCCGCCCAGCCGTCCCCGGCCGTCGAGGTGCTGCACAGCAGCCCTGCGGCGGGGGAGCAGCTGGCCCTGCTGAGCGAGGTCGGCAGCAGCGTCGGCACCACCCTCGACCTCGACACCACCGCCCGGGAGCTGTGCGAAGTACTCGTCCCCCGGGTCGCCGACTTCGCCTGTGTCGACCTGCTGGACGACCTGATCTCCGACGCCGAGCTGCCGTCGGGCCGCCCGGACGACGCCACCTCGCTGCGCCGGGTGGCCCGCGCCTTCAACGCGGCCTCCGGCGAGTGGGCGCACGTGCAGGAGGAGGGCGCGCTGATGTTCATGCCGCGCTCCACCCCGCCGGGCCTGGCCCTGCAGGAGAACTCCCCCGTCCTGGTCGGCACGCTGACCCCGGACGTCGCGGTGGAGTACGCCATCTCGCTCGGCAGCCAGGACTTGGTACCGGTGGTGGCCGGCCGCTCGATGCTGGTGCTGCCGCTCTCCGCCCGGGGCACGGTGCTGGGCATCCTCAAGCTGCTCCGGCTCTCCGACCGCGCGCCCTTCGACCGCTCGGACGCCGCGACCCTGCGCGAGCTGGCCGCCCGGGCCGCCCTCTCGCTCGACAACGCCCGGCTGCACCGGGCCGAGTCCAAGGTCGCCACCACCCTGCAGCGCTCCATGATCCCGACCCGCCCGCCGCAGATCCCCGGCGTGCAGGTCGCCCACCGCTACATGCCGGGCGACCGCCGCGCGGAGGTCGGCGGCGACTGGTTCGACGCGATCCAGCTTCCCGGCAGCCGGGTCGCCCTGGTGGTCGGCGACGTGATGGGCCACGGCCTGCACTCGGCGGCCGCGATGGGCCGCTTCCGCACCGCGATGCAGACCCTGGCGGCCCTGGACCTGCCGCCGGGCCAGCTGCTGCGCCACCTGGACAACCTGGCCCACAAGCTCGGCGACGACCACCTGGCCACCTGCCTGTACGCGGTCTACGACCCGATCAACCGCACCTGCGAGCTGGCCAGCGCCGGCCACGTCCCGCCGGTGCTGGTGCACCCGGACGGCAGCGGCGAACTGCTCGAGATCCCGGCGGGGGCGCCGATCGGGGTCGGCGGAGTGGCGTTCGTGTCGAAGAAGATCGACGTGACGGACGGCTCGATGCTGGTGATGTGCACCGACGGGCTGGTCGAAGTCCGGGGCGGGGACATAGGAGCAGGGCTCGCGGCGCTGTGCGGCAACCTGATCGACCCGAAGCAGAGCCCCGAGGAGGCCTGCGACGTGGTCCTGGACCGGCTCCACTCGGAGGACCGGCAGGACGACATCGCCCTCCTGGTGGCCCGCTTCGACGGCGTGCCGCCGACCGAGGTGGCCACCTGGCAGCTGGCGGTCTCCAACCGCGAAGTCCGGCGGGCCCGGGCGCTGGTCCGCGAGCAGCTGGCCGCCTGGCAGCTCACCGCCCTGACCGACACCGTCGAGCTGCTGGTCTCCGAACTGGTCACCAACGCCGTCCGGGTCGCCCGCGACCACGTCCAGCTCCAGCTGATCCGGGTCGACAAACTCCTGGTCGAGGTCAGCGACGACAACCACAACCTGCCCTCGCTGGAGCCCGCCGACGCCGGCGACGAACACGGCCGCGGCCTCAACCTGGTCAGCAAACTGGCGGAGCGCTGGGGCACCGCACGCAAGGCGGTGGGCAAGGTCGTCTGGTTCGAGATGACCCTGCGCTAACCCTCCGGGGGCGCGGGGAACGGCGCGGCCAACCACGCGCCTCGCCGTACCGGCCGCCATGGCTCAGTAGCACTGTCAAGGGGCGCGAGGAACTGCGCGAAGTCGGAAGGCGACAGGCCGTCGTCTCCCGCTCTCGCGCGGTTCCTCGCGCCCCTGACGGTTGCTCTAGCGTGCGACTGCGGTCCGCCGTCGGGCCTCCGTCGCCACGGACGTCGCCGCGCCGACGCCGGCCAGCACGCGCGGCCAGAAGTCCCCGAAGACCTCCACCGAGACGGCGATCAGCACCGCGAAGACCAGCGCCACGATGTGCTCGAGCCCCGCCAGGTTCGGCTTCAGCACCGCCTCGATGCCCATCGAGAGCAGCACCGCTCCGCCCGTCCACCACGCCCGCACCCGGAACGCGATCACCACGGCGAGCGCCACCACCGCGGCCGACGGCCCGGTGTCGCGGACGTACGCCACCCACTTGGGGAAGCCGAAGATGTGGTCCGGCCCGAGCGCCACGCCGATCCGGGCGAACAGCGTGCCGGCCAGGGTGCAGGCGTAGCCGACGAGCAGCGTCAGCCGCCGCCCCAGCACGATCTCCGCGACGCCGAACACCAGCAGGACCTGGGCCAGCGCACCCCACACCGGCAGGTCGAGCGCCGGCACGTACAGCGAGAGGGGGGTGCGCAGCAGCTCGACGCCGAGCGGTTCGCCGGCCTTCACCACACCCAGGTGGGTGACGAAACGCTCCCCCCCTGGCAGGTGCTGCACGATGCTGAACACCAGGATCAGGATCGTCGCCGCGGTGGCCAGCGGAATCGCGGCGAACTTCTTGCGGACCAGCTCGTCCCGGACGGCTCCGTAGAGAGCCCCCCACTCGGCGACGGCGGCCGCTCTGGCGTACGCCAGCGGGCCCTTTCGTCGCACGCCCCCCGCGTGGGTTGTCTGCTGCACGACTGCTCCCCGTCTCCCTTTCGCGGTCCGACACGTTTCGTACCCGGAACCATCCACCCCGGATGGTTCCGCGGGTCACTACATCCACACTAAGGACTCGCTATACGGAATGCCTCAGCTTAAAAGTCGAATCCCGGCTCATCCTGGAGTCTGACAACCCCCTGGGAACAACCCCCCGGATGCCGGAGCCCGCGCGCGGCACCCCTCCGCCCCCCGGCGGAGGGACTACCCCTTCCCACTGCGCTCCGCCACCGGCATACCGCCCTCGGCCGGGCCGGCCGAGCGGACATGCCGACGACGGAACAGAGCGGGGAGACTCGGTGCGGTGATGAAGCCCTCCGCACGGGCGCTGGCGATACCGATCCGCGGGATCTCGCTGCTCTTCTGGAACAGCAGGTAGCGCGGCTCCCAGATCGGCCGGTACTTCGCGTTCGCCCGGTAGAGGGACTCGATCTGCCACCAGCGGGAGAAGAAGCCGAGCACCGAGCGCCACAGCCGCAGCACCGGGCCGGCCCCGAGCTTCGAACCGCGCTCGAAGACGGAACGGAACATCGCGAAGTTCAGCGAGACCCGCTCCAGCTCGACCTGCTTCGAACCCTGAAGCAGTTCGATGACCATGAATTCCATCAGGCCGTTCTCGGTGTCCCGGGCCCGGCGCATCAGGTCCAGCGACAATCCCTTGTCGCCCCAGGGCACGAAACTCAGCAGAGCCTGCAGCTCACCGGCCGAGTCGTGGCATTCGAGCATCACGCAGCGGCCGTCGCCCGGATCACCCAGGCGGCCCAGCGCCATCGAGAAGCCGCGCTCGGTGGCGCCGTCCCGCCAGTGGTCGGCCTTCTCCACCAGCTCGGCCATCTCGGCCTCGGGGATGTCCTCGTGCCGGCGGACCCGGACGGTGTACCCGGCCCGCTTCACCCGGTTGTACGCCTGCCGGACCACCCGCATCGCGCGGCCGTCCAGCGAGAACTCGTCCAGCTCGACGATCGCCTCGTCACCCAGCTCCAGCGCGTCCAGGCCGTGCCGGGCGTAGATCACCCCGGCCTCCTCGGAGGCGCCCATCACGGCCGGCACCCAGGCGTGCTCGCGCGCCTCGGCCAGCCAGCCCTCGATCGCGCCGGGCCACGCCTCCGGGTCACCGATCGGGTCGCCCGAGGCGAGTGAGACACCGCCGACCACCCGGTAGGAGACCGCCGCCTTGCCGCTGGGCGAGAAGATGACCGCCTTGTCCCGGCGGAGCGCGAAGTAGCCCAGCGAGTCCCGCTCGCCCTGCCTGTCCAGCAGCTCGCGCAGCCGGACTTCGTCCTCCGGGCAGAGCAGCTCCTGCCCGCGCGGGCTGCGGAAGGCCACCCAGATCACCAGCAGGAAGAGCACCGCGCCCATCGCGTTGATGAAGGCGTTCACCCAGGTCGGCACCGAGATGACGTCCATCGCGTGGTCCGAGGGCTGCAGGGTGACCATCCGGAAGAACGCGTAGGTGAACCTGTCCCAGAAGCCCGCGCCCGAGATGGTGTTGGTCAGCTGCACCAGGAAGCCGCCGACCACCCCGCCGAAGGCCAGGCCGCCGATCACGGCCGCCACCCCGGTCTTGGGGTTGGACGGGTCTCCCTTGGAGATGAACTCCCGGCGCCCGACCAGGCAGGCCAGGAAGAACAGCACGGTGAGCGCCGTCGAGAAGTAGTTGAAGGGGTGCTGGCGGAACTCGGGCAGCGTCATCGCCGCGACGTACAGCACCGCGAAGAAGCCCGACAGCGCCGTGTTGAAGATCCACGCCGCCCGCTTGCGACGGCGCATCGCGACCGCCAGGGCCAGCGAGAGCACCACGGAGGTCAGGCCCGCCGTCAGCAGGTACGGAGTGAAGAACTCGCCCTCGTTGTGGTGCTGCACCTGGTGCCGGAACGGCACCGCCAGCACGGCCACGAGGTTCAGCAGAGCCAGCAGTCGCAGGTACCAGACGGTGAGCGCCGCTGCGCGCAGCCGCCAGCGGGCGAGCTTCTCGGTGGAGGACACAGCTCAATTCCAAACGATCAGATGTGGGGGCGCATCCGCACCACCCGCCGACTCAATGGTTGCTCACCCCGGATGAGAATCGCGTGAACCGGTCAGCGGATTCCGCCCCCGCCGATCGGCGGGGGCGGCCCACCCGCCGGGCACAGGTCTTAGGCTCAGGTCACGCCCCAGCAGCGTCAGACAGCCGGCCGTACCACCGAGGAGAGCCCCATGACCCCGATCCGCGTCCTCATCGTGGACGACGAGGTCCTGGTCCGGTCCGGACTCGGCCTCATCGTCGGTTCCGCCCCCGACCTCGAGGTGGTGGGGGACTGCTCCGGCGGCCAGGCCGAGCTGCTCGCCGCCCAGCTGCGCCCGCACGTGGTGCTGCTGGACATCCGGATGCCCGACCTGGACGGCATCTCGGCGCTGCGCAGACTGCGCGCCCTGCCGCACCCGCCCGCCGTGGCGATGCTCACCACCTTCGACACGGACGAGTACATCGGCACCGCACTGCGCTCCGGCGCGTCCGGGTTCCTGCTCAAGGACACCGCCCCCGAGCAGCTGGTGCACGCCGTGCGGGTGCTCGCCGCCGGGGGCAGCGTGCTCTCCCCGACGGTGACCCGCACGGTGATCGGCGGCTACGTCGAGGGCGGCGGCCCGGACGCCGAGGCCGCCGCGCTCACCCGCACCCTGACCGGCCGCGAGCTGGACGTGCTGGCGCTGCTCGGCGAGGGGCTCTCCAACGCCGAGATCGCCGACCGCCTGTTCCTGGGCACCGGCACCGTCAAGGACCACATCAGCGCCATCCTGGGCAAGCTCGGCGCCGCGAACCGGGTGCAGGCCGCCGTGGTCGCCAACCGGGCCGGTCTCGTCCGCACCACTGAGCAGCCCGAGGCATGACCTCCACCGGGCTCGCGCCCGAGACCGCGGCACCGGCCGGCCTGGCCGGGGCCACCGCGCTGACCGCCCGGCCCGGGCGCCCGGCTCGGCCGGCCTGGACCAGCGCCCCCTGGTTCCTGCTCACCGTGCCGGTGCTGCTCGCCGCGGTGGACGCCGCACTGGTCGCCAAGGGCGCCGCCGGCTGGGAGATCGCGCTGTCCGGGCTCGCCACCGCCGCCCTGCCGCTGCGGCGGCGGTGGCCCGTACCGGTGCTGCTGCTCGTGCTGCCGGGCACCTTCTTCACCTACATCTGGATCGCCCCGGTGGTCGCCGTCTACTCGGTGGCCGCCCAGCTGGGCCGCCCCCGGGTCACGGCGGTGTGCGCCACCGCCTTCGCCCTGGTCGAGTTCTTCCACTGGCCGCTCTCGGACCACCCGCTCGCGTTCGACCGGGACAACGCGCTGTACGCCATCCAGAGCGTGATGCTGGCCGCCGGGCCGGCCGCCCTCGGCCTGCTCTCCCGCACCCGGCACGAGCTGGCCGTCCGGCTGGACGAGCTGACCCGGGGGCAGCAGCGGGAGAACCGGCTGCTCACCGAGCGGGTGCTGGTCACCGAACGGGCCCGGCTGGCCCGGGAGATGCACGACGTGGTCTCGCACCAGGTCAGCCTGATCAGCGTCCAGGCGGGCGCGCTCCAGGTGAGCACCCCCGACCCGGCGGCCAAGGACGCCGCCCGGACCATCCGGGAGCTGTCGGTGCGCACCCTGGAGGAGCTGCGCCAGATGGTCGGCGTGCTGCGCGCGTCCGGGGTGCGGCCCGGGGTGCCGCTCGCCCCGCAGCCCCGGCTGGCCGATCTGCCCGGCCTGGTCGAGGGCAGCGGGCTGACGGTGGCCACGGCGCTGGACCCGGGCTGCAAGCCCTGGCCCGAGGCGGTCGAGCGGGCCGCCTACCGGACCGTCCAGGAGGCGCTCACCAACGTCTCCAAGCACGCCCCGGGGGCCCGGGTGGAGGTCAGGGTCAGCGCCCCTGGCCCGTGCCTGCTGGTCGAGGTCGAGAACGGCCCGCCGACCCGCCACCCCCGCCACCCGCTCCCCGGCGGCGGCCACGGCCTGGTCGGCCTGCGCGAGCGGGCCACCCTGCTGGGCGGCACCCTGACCGCCGCACCCACCCCGGACGGCGGCTTCCTGGTCCGCGCCGAACTCCCGGCGGCCTGACAGCACGAAGGCGCCCTCCCCCGTGACGGGGAAGGGCGCCCGGGTGGCAGCGGTCAGTTGCTGTAGTAGCCGAACAGGTCGACGACCACGTCCGTGGTGTTGCAGACGGCCGCCATGTCCACCTGGCCGTCGTGCACCGGCACGGTCACCTGGTTGGCGACGGTCCGGCCCGCCGTCCAGTTCAGGTTGGACGCCACCGGACGGTCGCCGCCGTGGGCCCAGGCGGTCAGGTAACCCGCGCTGGTGGTGTTGGTGACCGTGACGTTCAGCACCGCGGAGGTCGCCTCGGCCGGCACCCGCAGGTTCGGGGCCGTCAGACCCACCGTCAGCAGCTGGTTGTTGGTCAGCGCGCCGTGGCCCTGCCGGGTGTCGATCTGCCGGGTCGGGTTCACCGCGTGGAACTTGCCGCCGGTGGCCGTCGGGGAGAAGTAGCCCGCGATGTCCACCACGACGTCCATCGAGCCCCAGGAGCCGTTGTACAGCTCGATCCTGCCGTCCGAACCGATCGGCACGATCACCGCGTTCGGCACCACCTGGCCGGTCGTCCAGTTCAGGTTGGAGGCCAGCGGGCGGTCCACGCCCGACGGGTACACCGTCAGGTAGCCGCCCGAGGCCGTGTCCACCGCCGTCACGTTCAGCACCGCGGCGGTCGCCCCGGTCGGCGGCACCCCTCCGGCGCCCGCGATCTGCAGCGACACACCGGTCTTGGTGGCCACCGTGCCGTGCCCGGTGTGGTCACGGGTGTCCAGCAGCCGCTTCGGCGCCAGCGGCGCGAGCTGCGAACCGCCGCCGGCGGTGGTGTAGTAGCCCGCCACGTCGGCGACGAAGTCCGAGCCGCCCCAGGAGCCGTTGAACAGCGACACGGTGCCGTCGGCGCTGACCGGCACGGTGACCAGGTTCGGCACCACGGCGCCCTGGGTCCAGTTCAGGTTGGACGACAGCGGACGCTGGGTGCCCGCCGGGTAGGCGGTCAGGTAACCCGCCGACGCGGTGTCGACCACGGTGGTGTTGAGCACCACGGCGGAGACGCCGCTGGTCGGCACCCCGCCCTGGCCGCCGACCTTCAGGTTGACCGAGGCCATCGCGCCGACCTGGCCCCTGCCGGTGCCGTTACGGGTGTCCAGGATGCGCTTGGGCGGCACCGGCACGTAGGTGGCGGCCGGCGGGCAGAGGGCGTCCACGACCTGGGCGCCCTTGGGGGTGCCCAGACCGGTCGCCATGTCGTAGCCCGGGCCGGCGGCGAACTTGCCGCCCTGGTAGCCGATGTCGTTGTTGCCGGAGGTGATGTCGGTCAGCGGGCTCCGGCCGGCGCGAGCGGCCTGGTAGAGCGGCTGGTTCAGGTTCCCGACCCGGCCGGAGCACTTGCCCGAGGCGTTGACGTGCGCCGTCAGCGCGGCCCACAGCGGAGCGGCGCCGGAGGTGCCGCCCATCGGCTGCCAGTCGCCCAGCGCCGGGCCGGTGGTGATCAGGTAGCCGGTGCCCGGGTCGGCGACCGCCGAGACGTCCGGCACCTGACGGCAGGTGTTGCTCTGCGCCGCGGTGGCGTCCTGGCAGAACCGGTTGTCGAAGCCCGGGGCGGTGAAGCCGGCCTGGAAGTTGCTGGAGTTGCGCAGCGACCACAGCGAGATGGCACCGCCCGAGGCGTTGCCGCCGTGGTTCCAGACGGTCTCGCTCGGCGAGCCGACGCCGCCCGCGATGGTGGTGCCGCCGACTCCGGTCACCCAGGGCTGGGCGGCCGGGTCGTCCGCGCTGGCGTGGAGACGGTCCGCGTCGCTGACGTTCGTCGCCCGCTTGCAGTCGCTGGAGCCGTCGTCGCCCGAGGCCGCGAGGACGGTCTGCCCCTGCGCGGCGGCCTGCAGGAAGAGCTGGTTCTCGGCGTCCACGACCGCCTGGGCGCCCAGGTAGTCGCAGGAGCCCCAGCTGGAGGAGACGACGTCGGCCTTGTTGTCCGTGACGATCCGGCGGTAGACGTCGAGCCCCTGGTCGCTGGTGGCGCCGTCCGGGCCCTGGTAGAACATCACGTTCGCCTTGGGGGCCAGGCCGATGACCGTGTCCAGGTCGAGGGCGGCCTCGAAGCCGACGCTCTTCGTGTCGGCCGGGGCCGGGGTGCCCGCGTTGACCAGCACCGTCTGGACGGCGGTGTTGGTGCCGTAGCAGCTCTGGTAGGAGGCGAGCGCGTCCGCGGAGTAGGACTCCAGCGAGAAGATCGCGACGGTCGACCCCGCGCCGCCGTCACTCAGGCCGGACATGCCGTAGACCCGCGCCAGCGAGTCGGGGCTGAAGTACTGCTGCCCGTCGGTGACGCCGTAGGCGGTGGAGAGGTGGTCCCGGACGCTCGCGCAGAGCTGCGGGTAGTTGGAGGCGACCCGCGGGCTGTAGCCGCCCTGGGCCGGCGCCGCGGCGGCCGGGCCGGCGGTGGCGGCCTTGAGCGGGGCCGTGACGTGGTGGGGGCGCAGCTTCGCCACCGAGTTCAGGCCGGCCACGGCCGTGACCGCGCCGACGATGTCGCCGCGCAGGGCCGGGGCGGTGGTGTTCTGGAAGCCGGTGGTGCCGTCGGCCAGCCGGTACCCGGCCATGCCGATGTCGAAGGCCTTCTTGGCACCCGCGACGGTGGTGTGCACCGGGATGGTCAGCCGGTCGGCCTGCAGGGCGCCGGGCTTCAGGCCCGCGTCCTCGAGCGCCCGGGTCACCTTGGCGACGGTGGCCGCGTCCGCGCCGAAGCGCTGCGCGAACTCACCCGTGGCCAGGTAGTGGTGGTACTGCGCCGAGGCCGGGTCGGTGACGGCGGCGGCCAGCGCCTTGGCCCCCTCCGCGTCGTGCAGCGCGAGGGTGACGGACAGGTCGAGCGGGGTGTCGCCGGCCGGGTCCGCGATCTTGGTCGCGTCGGCGGGCACCTTCGGCACCGAGTTGCTCAGCCGCTGCACGGCGGTGGCGTCGGCGGAGGCGGCCAGGGCGGTCGGCAGACCGGCGGCGGCCACCAGAGCGGTGACGGCGGCGAGGGTGGTCGCGCGGGCGACCGGCCTCGGTATGCGGGGCGAAGGCTCGGGCATCCGCATTCTCCTCGGGACGGCGTGACAAGCGATGGTGGAATCAACCGCCGGGGGGAGAGAGGCGAATCGGTACCGGAAGCACCGAACCTGGCATCTCTCTCCGGACCCGCCAGCGGGATTTCCTGGTCAGCTTTTTATCAGCCTGGGAAGACAGCCCCATCGGGAGGGCGGCTCCTGCGCCGAGGCAGCCCCGGGAGCCGGCGGAACGACAAAAAAGCCCCGCAGATCCTAAGATCTGCGGGGCTTCGCTGTGCGCGAGGGGGGAGTTGAACCCCCACGCCCTTTCGGGCACTGGAACCTGAATCCAGCGCGTCTGCCTATTCCGCCACCCGCGCAAGGGTGTTTGTCGTTGTGAACCCTACCTGACTTCCGCCCCGCTCCGAACCACTCGGGCTCTTCGCTGGTCTTCCGTCCGGCTGCCTTGCGGCCGCCCCTTCCGACGTGGAAAACATTAGCACGGCCTGCGGGTGATCCCGAAATCCGTTCCGGCGGCCCCGCAACCGGAGGCGGGCAAACGGCCCAGGGAGGGGTGAGCGGGCCCGTCCCTGGGTACCCCCGGTGGAGCCCTGTGCCACGCCTCACCCCCGGGCCCCGCCCGCGCGGGGAACCGTACGGATGGCCCGGGCGTGGATACGATCAGTACGGAAGTACCGCCAGCAGGGCCCGCCGAGGGCCCGTCCGAAGCCCCAGGAAGGGGGTGCCCCATGGGAGTCCTGAAGAAGTTCGAGCAGCGACTTGAGGGTCTCGTCAACGGCACCTTCGCCAAGGTCTTCAAGTCCGAGGTCCAGCCCGTGGAGATCGCGGGCGCGCTGCAGCGCGAGTGCGACAACAACGCCACCATCTGGAACCGCGACCGCACCGTGGTGCCCAACGACTTCATCGTCGAGCTGAGCGCGCACGACCACGAGCGGCTGAGCCCCTACTCCGGCCAGCTCGGCAACGAGCTCGCCGGGATGGTCCGCGAGTACGCGGAGGCCCAGCGCTACAGCTTCATGGGGCCGCTGCAGGTGACCCTGGAGCGGGCCGACGACCTCGACACCGGTCTGTACCGGGTGCGCAGCCGCACGCTGGCCGCCGAGGAGCCCCCGGCCCCGCCGCAGCAGCCGCAGCAGCCGCACCAGCAGCCCACCGGCTACGGCCGCCAGCCGACCCCGCCGGCCCCCGGCGCCCCCTGGCAGCAGCAGAGCGCGCCCGGCTACTCCGCGCCGCCGCCGCCCGCCGCACCCCCGAGCATGCCCCCGACGGCCCCGCCGGTGGCCGGCGGCAACGTCCGGCCCTTCCCCGGGGCGGGCCACACCGGGGCCGCCACCCGGCGCTGGGTCGAGGTGAACGGCGCCCGGCACCAGATCACCGGGAACGCCTGCGTGCTCGGCCGCTCCACCGAGGCTGACGTGCGGATCGACGACCCGGGCGTCTCCCGCAAGCACGCCGAGATCCGCCCCGGCACCCCCGCGATGGTGCTCGACCTCGGCTCGACCAACGGCATCGTGGTGGACGGACAGCACACCCAGCGCGCTACGCTCCGCGACGGCTCCAGGATCGTCCTGGGGAGCACCACCATCGTCTACCGACAGGTCGAAGGGTAGAGCGGTCCCCCCATGTCAGAACTGACCCTGACGGTCATGCGGCTCGGCTTCCTGGCCGTGCTGTGGCTCTTCGTGATCGTCGCCGTGCAGGTGATCCGCAGCGACCTGTTCGGCACCAAGGTGAACCCGCGCTCAGCCCGGCGGGCGGCCGCGCCCGCCGCCGGCCCCGGCCGCCAGGCCGGGCCGCCGCCGCCCCAGCAGCCCACCGCTGCGACCCAGGCCCAGCCCCGGCAGCGCCGGGGCGCGCCCACCCAGCTCGTGGTGGTGCAGGGCTCGCTGGCCGGCACCACGGTGGCGCTCCAGGGCCAGACCATCACGCTCGGCCGGGCGCACGACTCCACCATCGTGCTGGACGACGACTACGCCTCCTCCCGGCATGCCAGGATCTACCCGGACCAGGCTGGGCAGTGGACGGTCGAGGATCTAGGCTCCACCAACGGCACCTATCTGGACCGGCAGCGCCTCACCGCGCCCACCCCGCTCCAGCCGGGGATGCCGATCCGTATCGGCAGGACCGTCATCGAACTGCGGAAGTAGCCAGCGCATGAGGGACAGCACACCGACCAAGTGCGGCAATCAGAGGGAGACCCGGTCCGTATGAGTCTCGTGCTGCGGTTCGCCGCCGGTTCCCACAAGGGCCTGATCCGGGAGGGGAACGAGGACTCCGGCTACGCCGGGCCGCGGCTGCTGGCCGTGGCCGACGGCATGGGCGGGGCGGCGGCCGGTGAGGTCGCCTCCTCCGAAGCGCTCGGTTCGATCGTCCGGCTGGACGAGGCCGCGCCCGGCGCGGACCTGCTGACCCTGCTGAACTCCGCGGTGCAGGACGCCAACGAGCGGCTGCGCCAGCTGGTCGAGGAGGACCCCCAGCTCGAGGGCATGGGCTGCACCCTGACCGCGCTGCTGTGGACCGGCGAGCGGATGGGCCTGGTGCACATCGGCGACTCCCGCGCCTACCTGCTACGCGACGGCCGCCTGGACCAGATCACCCAGGACCACACCTGGGTGCAGCGCCTGGTCGACGAGGGCCGGATCACGCCCGAGGAGGCCGAGACCCACCCCCAGCGCTCGCTGCTGATGCGCGCCCTGGACGGCCGCGGTCAGGTCGAGCCGGACCTGTCGATCCGCGAGGTCCGGGCCGGCGACCGGTACCTGATCTGCTCCGACGGCCTCTCCGGCCCGGTCTCCCACCAGACCCTGCAGGAGACCCTGGGGAGCTTCTACTCCCCCGAGCAGACCGTCCAGGAGCTGATCCAGCTCGCCCTGCGCGGCGGCGGCCCGGACAACATCACCTGCATCGTCGCGGACGTCATCGAGGTCGGCCACACCGATACCCTGAGCGGTCAGCTCGCCGGCGTACCGGTGGTGGTCGGCGCGGTGGCGGACACCCCGCCCGGGCACCACGACCACCTGATGGCCGACCACGCGGCCGGCCGCGCGGCGGGCCTGGGCCGCCCCCAGCAGGGCCCGCAGGCCCCCCAGGGCGCCTTCGGCCCGGCCAGCGGCTACGAGGGCGGCCAGCCCGGCTTCGGCCCCGCCGAGGCCTACGGCGAGCCCTACGGCTACGACCAGGGCTACCAGGAGGGCTACGGCGAGCCGTACCCGCCGGCCCCCGAGCCCGCGCGCGGCGCCCCCGCCGAGCCGTACGACGAGGACTACCTCCCCGCGCCGCGGCGCGGCCGCCGCTGGCTGAAGGTCTCGGTCGCGCTGACCGTCACGCTCGGCCTGCTCGGCGGCGCCGGCTACTTCGGCTGGCGCTGGACCCAGAGCCAGTACTACGTGGGCGCGGACGGCGACGTGGTCGCCGTGTACCGGGGCGTCAACCAGAGCCTGGCCGGGCTGAGCCTCTCCTCGGTGTACCAGAGCTACGGCGACGTCGAGCTCAAGTACCTGCCGAGCTACCAGCGCACCCAGGTCAGCAACACCATCCAGGCCAGCAGCCTGGACGACGCCAAGGCCCAGGTGCAGCAGCTCCAGGCCCAGGCCGCCGTCTGCAAGAAGGTCGGCGCGGCCGGCACCACCACCCCGGGCACCAGCCCCAGCCCGAGCGCGAGCCCCTCGGCCGGTGCCACCCCGGCACCGAGCGCCACCCCGCCGCAGAACCCGCAGCTCACCCCGGCCGAGCAGCAGCTGGCGAGCAACTGCCCGCCGGGCAAGTAGGACGGTCTCTTGAGCACCCTCGACCTGAACGGCAGCCCCTCCCCGGCCACCCGCCGTCTGCGCCGGCGGACGGCGGCGGACAGCGCGAGCACCACCCCCAACCGGCGCAACACCGAGCTGGCCCTGCTGGCCTTCGCCGTGGTGGTGCCGATGCTGGCGTACGCCAACGTCGGGCTCGCGATGGACAAGAAGCTGCCCGCCGGGATGCTGGAGTACGGCCTCGGCCTGGGGGCGCTCGCGGCGGTCGCGCACCTGGTGACGCGCCGGTTCGCGCCGTACGCCGACCCGCTGCTGCTGCCGCTGGCCACCCTGCTCAACGGGCTCGGCCTGGTGATGATCTGGCGGCTCGACAAGGCCGGGAAGCTGCTGGCCAGCAACTACCCCGCCGCCGCCAACCAGCTGATGTGGTCCGGCCTGGGGGTCGCGTTCTTCATCGTGGTGGTGGTCTTCCTGAAGGACCACCGGATCCTGCAGCGGTACACCTACATCTCGATGGCCGTGGCCCTGGTGCTGCTGGCCGCGCCCGCGTTCTTCCCCGCCCGGAAGGAGGACTACGGCGCCAAGATCTGGATCCACCTGGGCAGCATGTCCTTCCAGCCCGGCGAGTTCGCCAAGATCATCCTGACCGTCTTCTTCGCCGGCTACCTGATGGTCAAGCGGGACGCGCTGGCGCTGGCCAGCCGCCGCTTCATGGGCCTCTACCTGCCGCGCGGGCGCGACCTCGGGCCGATCATCGTGGTCTGGCTGCTGTCGATCCTGATCCTGGTCTTCGAGACCGACCTCGGCAGCTCCTTCCTGTTCTTCGGCCTCTTCGTGGTGATGCTCTACGTCGCCACCGAGCGCACCAGCTGGATCGTCTTCGGCCTGCTGCTCTCGATCGGCGGGGCCGCCGTGGTGGCCTCCTCCGAGGCGCACGTGAAGACCCGCATCGACGCCTGGCTCGACCCGATGGCCGCCTTCGCGCCCAAGCCGCCGCAGGGCTCCACCGAGCAGATCGGGCAGACCCTGATGGCCTTCGGCTCCGGCGGGGTCACCGGCTCGGGCCTCGGCCAGGGCCGCTCCTGGCTGATCCAGTTCGCCGCCAAGAGCGACTTCATCCTCGGCTCCTTCGGCGAGGAGCTCGGGCTGACCGGCATGATGGCGCTCTTCCTGCTCTACGGCCTGGTGGTCCAGCGCGGCCTGCGCACCGGCCTGGCCGCGCGCGACCCGTTCGGCAAGCTGCTGGCCGTCGGCCTCTCCTCGGCCTTCGCGCTGCAGGTCTTCGTGGTCGCGGGCGGGGTCACCGGCCTCATCCCGCTGACCGGCATGACCATGCCCTTCCTGGCCCAGGGCGGCTCCTCGGTGGTCGCCAACTGGGCCCTGATCGCCCTCCTGATGAAGATCAGCGACAGCGCCCGCCGCCCGGCCGCCGACCCCGTGCCGATAACGACCTCTGGGGACACTCCCTCGTGAACAAGCCAATCCGCCGGGTCTCGGTCTTCTGCCTGGTCCTGATCCTCGCCCTGATGGTCCGCACCAACTGGGTGCAGGGCGTGCAGGCCGACACCTGGGCGAGCAACAGCCACAACGACCGGAACAAGTACGACCGCTACGCCTACCCGCGCGGCAACATCATCGTGCAGGGCAACCCGGTCACGAAGTCCGACTTCGTCAACGGCCTGCGCTACAAGTACAAGCGCGCCTGGATCGACGGCCCGATGTACGCCCCGGTCACCGGCTGGTCCTCGCAGGCCTACGACTCCAGCCAGCTGGAGAAGCTCGAGGACGGCATCCTGGCCGGCACCGACTCCCGGCTGTTCCTGCGCAACACCCTGGACATGCTGACCGGCAAGCAGAAGCAGGGCGGCGACGTCGTCACCACGATCGACGCCAAGGCGCAGAAGGCCGCCTTCGAGGGCCTGGGCGACAAGAAGGGCGCGGCCGTCGCGATCGACCCGGCCACCGGGAAGATCCTGGCGCTGGTCTCCACCCCGTCCTACGACCCGTCCACCTTCGCCGGCGGCGCGGCGGACGACGCCAAGGCGTGGACCACGCTCAACGCCGACCCGAACAAGCCGATGCTCAACCGCGCGCTGCGCGAGACGTACCCGCCGGGCTCGACCTTCAAGCTGGTCACCGCCGCGGCCGCTTTCGAGAACGGCGTCTTCCAGGGCATCGAGGACAAGACCGACACCCCTGACCACTACATCCTGCCGGGCACCAACACCGAGCTGAAGAACGCCAGCGCGGACGAGCCCTGCGCCGGCGCCACCGTGCAGACCGGCATGGACTACTCCTGCAACACCGTCTTCGGCAAGATCGGCGCCGACCTGGGCAAGGACAAGCTGCGCGCCCAGGCCGAGAAGTTCGGCTTCAACAACCAGCAGCTGGACGTGCCGATCCGGGCCGCGGCCAGCTTCTTCCCGCCGAACTCCTCCCCCGACGGCACCGCGATGGACGCCATCGGCCAGCACGACACCAGGGCCACCCCGCTGCAGATGGCCATGGTGGCCGCCGCGATCGCCAACAACGGCAGCCTGATGCAGCCGTACCTGGTCGAGGAGGAGCGCTCGGCCAACCTCACCACCATCTCCAAGCACTCCCCGAAGCAGCTCAGCCAGGCCGTCAGCGCCGGCACCGCGCAGAAGCTGCAGCAGCTGATGGAGAGCGTGGTCAAGGAGGGCACCGGCCAGAAGGCCCAGATCGACGGCCTGACCGTCGGCGGCAAGACCGGCACCGCCCAGCACGGCCAGGACAACAGCGGGCTGCCGTTCGCCTGGTTCATGTCCTACGCCAAGGGTGCCGACAACAAGTCCGTGGCGGTGGCCGTGGTGGTCGAGGACGGCGCCGCCGAGCGCAACGAGATCAGCGGCGGCAGCCTGGCCGCGCCGATCGCCAAGTCCGTGATGGAGGCCGTCCTGAAGTAGGCGGGCCTTCGGTACCGGTCTGGTCTCAGCTGGCGGCCCGGCACGGCTCGGCCGGGCCGGGGCGGTAGCGTATCCGCAGCAGCGGGTGTGCCCGCAGCTCGCCCGCGGCCCCGGCCGTGGGGCCGAGGTCACAGAACCAGCGTGGTGTCGGCCGCGTCCAACAGTGCGTGCGGGGACACCTACGTCACATCCTCACCGGCCGGTGAGGGAGAGGGTCGGAACTATGGAAGAGCCTCGTCGCCTAGGCGGCAGGTACGAGCTCGGCGGCGTCCTCGGGCGCGGCGGCATGGCCGAGGTGTACCTCGCCCATGACACCCGGCTCGGCCGTTCCGTCGCAGTGAAGACGCTACGGGCCGACATGGCCCGTGACCCGTCCTTCCAGGCCCGCTTCCGCCGCGAGGCACAGTCCGCGGCCTCCCTCAACCACCCCGCGATCGTCGCCGTCTACGACACCGGCGAGGACTACATCGACGGCATCTCCATCCCGTACATCGTGATGGAGTACGTCGAGGGCTCGACCCTGCGCGAGCTGCTGCACTCCGGGCGGCGCCTGCTGCCCGAGCGCGCGCTGGAGATGACCATCGGCATCCTCCAGGCGCTCGAGTACTCGCACCGGGCCGGGATCGTCCACCGCGACATCAAGCCCGCCAACGTCATGCTCACCCGGCAGGGCAACGTCAAGGTCATGGACTTCGGCATCGCCCGCGCCATGGGTGACGCCGGCATGACGATGACCCAGACCTCCGCCGTGATCGGCACCGCCCAGTACCTCTCCCCGGAGCAGGCCAAGGGCGAGCAGGTCGACGCGCGCTCGGACATCTACTCCACCGGCTGCCTGCTCTACGAGCTGCTCGCCGTGCGGCCCCCGTTCGTCGGCGACTCGCCGGTCGCGGTGGCCTACCAGCACGTCCGCGAGGACGCACTGCCGCCGTCCACGTACGACCCCGAGCTGCGGCCCGAGATCGACGCGATCGTGCTCAAGTCGCTCACCAAGGACCGCGACTACCGGTACCAGAGCGCCGACGAGATGCGCGAGGACATCGAGCGCTTCCTCGACGGCCTCCCGGTCGTCGCCGCCCAGCAGGCCGCCTACGGCATGGGCGCGGCCGGCTACGGCTACGACCAGCAGCAGGGCTACGCCCAGCACGACCCGTACGGCCAGACCAACCTGCTGCCCCCGCAGGGCGCGGCCGGTCCGACCACGATGATGCCCCCGGTCGGCTCCCCGCAGCCCGGCTACGGCTACGACCAGCAGCCGGCCTACGGCGGCGGCAGCGGTGACGGCGGCGGCTACGACGACGGCTACGACCGCGGCGGGCGCCGCGGGCAGGAGCCGCCGAAGAAGAACAACACCTCGTGGATCATCCTGGCCGTCGCGGCCGTGCTGGTCCTGGTGGGTGCCTACTTCGTCGTGCAGGCCATGGTGAAGCCGGGCGGCGGCAGCA
The DNA here is from genome assembly GCF_040296285.1 of Kitasatospora sp. NPDC002227. Lineage (NCBI taxonomy): Bacteria > Bacillati > Actinomycetota > Actinomycetes > Kitasatosporales > Streptomycetaceae > Kitasatospora > Kitasatospora sp. NPDC002227. Next base: position 67,956 of record NZ_JBEOWY010000024.1, on the reverse strand, counting down.
ACGCCAAGGTCACCGCGCCCAACCTGACCGGGAAGAGCTACGCCGACGCGGAGTCGGCGCTGACCTCCCTGAAGCTGAAGATCCACAAGGGCGACGCGGTGCAGTGCCAGGACAGCACCGTCCAGAAGGACCAGGTCTGCTCGCAGAACCCGACGCCGAACACCCAGGTCGACAAGGACAGCACCATCACGGTGCAGCTCTCCTCCGGCCCGTCCTCGGTGGCCGTCCCCAACGTGGTCGGCCAGACCAAGGACGACGCGACCAAGGCCCTCACCAAGGCCGGTTTCGTCATCGGCACCACGACGTACCAGCCGAGCGACTCCGTCGCGCAGGACTCGGTCGTCTCGCAGGACCCGAGTGGCCAGGCGGCCACCGGCGCGACGGTCAACCTGGTGCTCTCCGGCGGCCAGAACAAGACCACCGTGCCCGGCGTGGTCGGCCAGGACGCCGCCAGCGCCCAGAGCACGCTCGAGGGCGCGGGCTTCACGGTCCAGACCAAGAACACCCCGGCGACCGACCCGGCCAAGGTCGGCCAGGTGGCCGCCCAGAACCCGCCGGCCAACTCGAAGGCGGCGCCCAACAGCACCGTCACGATCACGGTCTACAAGCAGGCGGACAAGGTCGCCGTGCCGATCCTGGTGGGCAAGACCTTCCAGCAGGCGACCGACCTGCTCAGCTCCAAGGGGCTCAGCGGAATCGTCGTGGCCGGTCCGCAGGACGGCAACGCCGTCATCATCAACGTGGACCCGCCGGCCGGGACGATGGTCGACCCCAAGACCCAGATCAAGCTCTACACCATGCCCGGCAAGAAGGACGGCGGCTCCTCGCCACCGCCCGCCGGCAACTGACCACGCCCCACCCGGAGGGGGTCACCGCGCACGCGGTGGCCCCCTCCGTTGTGCACAGGCTTGTCCACAGGGCGTCAAGTAGCTGTGGGTGACACAACGGTGCGGGTCAGTGGGCTGGTTGGCCGCCGTTGTCCCCAACTGTGCCCGAGTTATCCACAGGTTGTGCGGAGGCCGACCGGATCTGTGCCAACTCGCCCACCGGACGGCCGGATTCAGCGCAGCTCCGGCGGGGGAGTGCGCTTCGCATCCACCGGGTCGACCCGCACCAGGCTGCCCCACACGGCCATCCGGTAGCGCGAGGTGTACACCGGCGTGCAGGTGGTCAGGGTGATGTACCGCCCCGGCCGGTCGTAGCCGGACTCGGCGGGGACGGGCGCGATGATGCCGGTGTCGTAGCGCGAGGTCTGCGGCAGCGTGGCGTCCACCCGGTAGACGTACCAGCTGTCCCGGGTCTCGACCACGATCGCGTCGCCCTTGGCGACCTTGTCGAGGTCGTGGAAGCGGGCGCCGTGCCCGTCCCGGTGCGCGGCGAGCGCGAAGTTGCCCTCCGGGGCCCAGGGCATCGCCGCCTGGTACGGGTCCTGGTAGACCCCGGCCACGCCCTCGTTGAGGACTTCGGGGGTCGTGCCCAGCCGGATCAGCGTCTGGTCGCCCTTGCCCATCGCCGGCACGTGCAGGAAGCCGAGACCATCCCCCGCCGCGTACACCGGCGGCGGCGAGGCCGGGGTACCGGGAGTCTGCGGGGCCGCCGAGGCCCACTCCCGGCGCAGGTCTCCCCCGGCCCGCCCGGCCCGGTGGTCGGCGAGCACGTCCGTCCACCAGAGCGAGTACGCCACGAAGAGCGCCAGCACCACCCCGGCGGTGATCAGCAGCTCGCCGACCACCCCGAGCAGCACCGACCCACGGCCACGACGCCTGCGTAATGCCCTCGCCACACCGACCGCCTTGCTGTGCCGCCTACCCGAGCGCCGGGGGCTGCCCCTGGCTCCTCGGCCGTTCCTCGACCATCTTGCCAAAGACGATCAGCCGACCCCGGGCACTGAACTCCGGCGTGCAGGTCGTCATGGTCAGGTACCGCCCGGGGCCGCCGAACGGCGAGCCCTTCGGCACCGGAAGGATCACCGACACGTTCGAGGGAGGCGTCTCCGGGATGCCGCCCGCGACCTCGTACGTGTAGTACGTGGTGGCCGTCTCGACCACCACCTTGTCCCCCGGCACCAGCCGGCCGAGCTGGCGGAACGGCTGACCGTGCGTGGTGCGGTGCGCCGCGACCGCGAAGTTGCCCTGGTCACCCGGCATCGCCGTGCCGGTGTAGTGCCCGACCAGGCCCTTGTCGAGCACCTGCTGCTTGCCGGTGCCCTCGGCGACCGGGTAGGTCAGCCCCAGCTTGGGGATGTGCAGCACGGCGAAGCCCTGCCCGGGCGCGAACGCACCGGCAGCCTTGCCCGTGGGGGCGCCAGGCGCGGGCGTACCGGGCCGCTGGGCGGCCCACTGCTGCTCCAGCTTCGCCCGGGTGCCGTCGGCCGAGGCGTCGGCCTGCACGTTGGTCCACCAGAGCTGGTAGGCCACGAAGAGCAGCATCACCGCTCCGAGCGTGATCAGCAGCTCCCCGGCCAGCCGGGCCGCCACCACCCGCTTGGCCTCCGGCCGCCGCACCCGTGGCCCGCGCGGGCGCCCCGCGGCCCGCCGCCGCCCGGAGCCGCCGCGCAGCGGGGCCCGCCCGGGCTGCGCGGCCACCCGGAGCCGGAGCGTCTCCTCGGGCTGCTCGGCGGGCTCGTAGACGCCCCAGTCCCCCGGCTCGGCCTCCACGACCCGGCGCTGTCCCCCCGTCACCGCGTCAGCCCCGGCCGATCACCGGCGCGAGCCCGGCCGAACGGCCGACGGCCCCGGCGTCGCCGCACTCGGTCAGCCAGTTGGCCAGCATCCGGTGGCCGCCCTCGGTGAGCACCGACTCGGGGTGGAACTGCACCCCCTCCACCGGCAGCTCCCGGTGCCGCAGGCCCATGATCACGCCGCTGCCGGTCCGCGCGGTGACCACCAGCTCGGCCGGCACCGTCGCGGGCTCCACCGAGAGCGAGTGGTAGCGGGTCGCGGTGAGCGGCGAGGGCAGCCCGGCGAAGACGCCGAAGTCCTCGTGCTCCACCAGCGAGGTCTTGCCGTGCAGCAGCTCGGGCGCCCGCCCGACCACCGCGCCGTACGCGACCGCGATCGACTGCAGCCCGAGGCAGACCCCGAAGACCGGCAGCCCGATCGACGCGCAGTGGTGCACCATCTCGACGCAGACCCCGGCCTCCTCGGGCGAGCCCGGCCCGGGGGAGAGCAGCACCCCGTCGAAAGCCTCCCGGGTGGCGTGCCCGACCGTCACCTCGTCGTTGCGCACCACCTCGCAGGTGGCCCCCAGCTGGTAGAGGTACTGGACGAGGTTGAAGACGAAGCTGTCGTAGTTGTCGACCACGAGGATGCGGGGCGAGCCGGCGAGCGAGGTCATGCGCGTACTACTCCTGGAGTGCTGAGGCCCGGTCATCCGGTGCCGCTCTGGTCGACCGTGACGTCGCCGAAGGGCAGCAAGGGCTCCACCCACGGGAAGACGTACTGGAACAGGACGTAGACCGCCCCGGCGAGGAGCAGCAGCGCGAGGATCGTCCGGACGAGGAAGTTGCCCGGCAGGTGCCGCCAGATCCAGTCGTACATGGCGCTCCAAGTGGTTCAGGTCGCAGTCAAGACTAGGGCCAGTCCGGCCGGGGCCGCAGGTGACTTCCCCCCGCTCAGCCTCCGGTGGCCGCGTGCAGGTCGACGCTGCCGCCGTAGCCGGGCACCTGGAGGTCGGTGCTCTCCTGCACCTTCCAGCCGAGCCCGTAGGCGGCGACGTACTGCAGGTAGTTGCGGATGGTGGGGTCGTTGTCGACGGCCGCCCGCAGCCCGTCCGTCCGCCCGACCGCCTTGACCACGTACGGCGGCGAGTAGACCCGCCCCTGCAGCAGCAGGGTGTTGCCGACGCAGCGCACCGCGCTGGTGGCGATCAGGCGCTGGTCCATCACCTGGATGCCCTCGGCACCGCCGCGCCAGAGCGCGTTGACCACCGCCTGGATGTCCTGCTGGTGGATGACCAGGTCATTGACGCCCGGCTCGGGCACGCCGGGGATGCGGGCGGTGGCTCCGGGCGGGGCGTCGTTGAGCGTGACGGTCAGGCCGGGGCCCTGGAGCGCCTGCAGCCCGGCGGCCTTCTGCAGGGCGTCCAGCTGGGCCGTGTCGGCGGGGCTGCGGCTCTGCTCCTTCACCAGGGCGTCCGCGCGGTCCTGGAGGGCGGAGAGCTGGGCCTGGTCCTGCTGGTTCTGGGTGGACCGCTGCTGTATCACGTCGGACAGGTGCAGCAGGGTGTTGTCGGTCCGCAGCGAGGTGCCCTGGGCGGTCTGCGCGCTGATGTAGAAGAGCAGTCCGGCGAGCGCGAAGACGGCGCAGGTCAGGGCACGTCCGACAATTCGGGTGCTCGCGCGGCGCCCGGAGCCGGGGTGCGGAGGAATCGTGGAATTAGGCACCGTACCCTTATCTCCTTCAGACCCGGCGAGCCACTACGCTAACGGACGCCGGTGGCATGTGCGGAGCGCCCGACACTTGACCGGCCCCCACAGCCGCCCCGCCCAGTGCACCCTGCGCGGTCACAGCGCATCGACAGGAGAGCCCCTCGTGCCGAAGTCTCGACTCCGCAAGAAGTCCGACTACACCCCGCCCACCAGCACCACGGCCACTGCCGTGAAGATCGGTACCGGCCGCAGCTGGGTCGCCCCGCTGATGCTGGCCTTCTTCCTGATCGGGCTGGTCTGGATCGTCACCTACTACGTGACCAGCGGCACCTGGCCGGTCCAGGCCTGGGGCAACTGGAACATCCTGGTCGGATTCGGCTTCATCGCCGCCGGCTTCGGCGTCTCCACGCAGTGGAAGTAGCCGGTCCGAGGCGCTGAACCCCTCGTCTGCTGGTGCGGCCCACCGGTCGCACCAGCAGACGATGTGTTTATCCACACAGTTATCCACAGTGGGGAAAAGTCCTCCCGCCCTGTGGATAACTTTTCCGCCATCCGGCCCTGAGCACGCCGTGATTCTCGCCATGCCCACAGGTGGACGCGCGTAGCACGGTTCCTCTCCAGGGGGTCGTGGAACCACCCGTGCACAACCCCGCGCACACTGTGGACAACCACGCACTACCCCAGGCGGACGTTCTCCAGGACCACCAGCAGGACGGCGGCCCCCAGCACCGCGGCCACCGTCAACCCCTGCAGCAGGTTCCGGTTCGCCCGGGGGGCGTACATCATCCCGGCGCCGATCGCGGTGCCCGCGATCAGACCGCCGAGGTGCGCGCGCCAGTCGATGTTCGACATCGAGAAGGTGATCACCAGGTTGAACGCCAGCAGCGCGAGCACCGGCCCGAGCGGAGTCCTGGTCACCTTGAACAGCACCGCCGTGGCGCCCAGCAGCCCGAAGATCGCGCCCGAGGCGCCGGCCGAGTAGGTGCTGCCGTCGGTCAGCAGGTAGGCGAAGGCGTTCCCCGCCAACCCCGCGACCAGGTAGAGCCCCAGGTAGCGCAGCCGCCCGAGCACCGCCTCCAGCTGCGGGCCGAGCACCCAGAGCGAGACCATGTTCATCGCGATGTGCAGTTCCCCGTTGTGCACGAAGACCGCCGAGAGCAGGCGGTACCACTCCTGCGGCCCGGCCGCGACCCCCATGGCCGGGTGCCAGAAGCCCTCGTAGAGGCCCTCCGGCCAGCTGAACAGGCTCAGCGTCAGCTTCCACTCGGGACGCACGTACTGCGTGAGCACGAAGACCAGCAGGTTGATCCCGATCAGGATCTTGGTGACCAGTGCGCCGTCCGCCGCCGGGCGGCCGCCGAAGCGGGTGGTGGCGGCCCTGGTCTGCTGGTGCCCGCCGCGCACGCAGTCGGGGCACTGGAAGCCCACCGAGGCGTTGGTCATGCAGTCGGGGCAGATCGGGCGCCCGCAGCGCGCGCAGCCTATGCCGGTCTCGCGCTCGGGGTGCCGGTAGCAGCCGGGCAGGGCCGGACTCCCCTCGGCCTGCGGCCGGGCCTGCTCGTCCATCCCGTTGTCCCCTTCTCATGGCTGATCCCGGTGTCAGACCCGTATTCGGGATGCCACCGGGACCGCCAGGGTACCGCCGTACGGCGTCAGGGCACTCAGCCCTTGGTGATCTCCACCGACTCGATCACGACATCGTTGACCGGGCGGTCGTTGCGACCGACCTGGACGTTGTTGATCTCGTCGACGACCTTCTGGCTGGCCGGGTCGGTGACCTCGCCGAAGATGGTGTGCTTGCCGGTCAGCCAGGTGGTCGGCGCGGCGGTGATGAAGAACTGCGAGCCGTTGGTGCCCGGGCCGGCGTTGGCCATCGCCAGCAGGTACGGCTTGGTGAAGGCCAGGTCGGGGTGGAACTCGTCGGCGAACTTGTAGCCCGGGCCGCCGGTGCCGTTGCCGAGCGGGTCGCCACCCTGGTTCATGAAGCCCGCGATGACACGGTGGAAGATCGTGCCGTTGTACAGCGGCGCGTTGGTCTTCTGGCCGGTCTTCGGGTCGATCCACTCGCGCTCGCCGGTGGCGAGCTCCACGAAGTTGGCGACCGTCTTCGGAGCGTGGTTCGGGAAGAGCTCCACGACGATGTCGCCGCGGTTGGTCTTCAGGGTGGCAAGGAGCTTCTCAGCCACGGTGTGCCTTCCTTCTGTCCTAGGTGCTGCCGGTCTCTCTGACCCCGGAATCATCCCATGATCCACCTGCCCGGGGCGGAGCCTCCGTCGGAGCAGGCGCGCCGCAGACGGCTCAACCCGGCGCGCCGGGCGTCAGATAGGGATGCATGATCTCCAATCAGGTGCAAGGGTGCATAACGGACGCCGCACAGGCCGTGCAGCAGGACGCACCGAGGAGGAGAAGCCAGTGACCCACTCAGCCCGTGAGACGGCCGACCGGACCAAGGACGCCCTCGCGCCCTACGCCACCCAGGCCAGGGACACCGCCACGCAGCTCGCGCTCGAGGCCCGCCACCGGATCGGCCCGGCCGTCGAGGCCCTCGGGCCGCGCCTGGAGCAGGCCTTCGCCGCGCTGCCGCCGCAGACCCAGGCCAACACCATCAAGGCCGTCCACCGGGCCCAGGAGGCCGCCCTGGCGGCCAAGCTCTCGGCGGCCAGGGCGGCCGAGAGCACCAAGGGCACCGTGGGGCCCAGGATCAGCGAGGCGCGGGCCGTCCTGGCTCCCGCCGCCCTGACGGCCCAGCAGCGCGGCAGCGCCGCCCTGACGGCCCTTCAAGGGCATGTGAGCGCCGCCGAGATCAGCGCGCTGGCCGCCCGCAACGCCAAGAAGGAGCAGCGGCGCGGCAAGGGCACCGGGCTGGCCGTGGCCGGCCTGCTGGCGATCGGCGCCGGGCTGTGCGCCTGGCAGTGGTGGCGCCGCCAGTCCAGCCCCGAGTGGCTGGTCGAACCCCCGGCGAGCATCGGCACCGCCCCCGTCGCCGAACCGACCCCGGTGAACGGCTCCGCCGCCGCCTCCGAGGAGGCCTCGGCCGAGGAGCACCCCAAGCCGCACCCCCCGAAGCCCGGTGACGACCGCCCGAAGCCGCACGACCCCCGCAAACCGCACTGACGGCGGCCCGGAAAAACGACCGGCGCCCCAGGCCTCGAAGGCCTGGGGCGCCGGTGCACGTGGAGCTTAGGAGACTCGAACTCCTGACATCTGCCTTGCAAAGGCAGCGCTCTACCAACTGAGCTAAAGCCCCGTGCGGTTGTGCTGCGCCCTAGCGTACCTGCTCGCGGGCGCGGCTGTTGAGCAGGTTTCCGCCCACGGCGCGCATGGCGCCGTGGGCGGGGGACCGAGTCGGTCGTTGCCTCAGCGCGCGGCGGGCACCGGGTCGGTGGCCTCGGTCCACAGGTCCTGCTCGGCCTTGTCGGCCTGGACCTGACGGTAGACAAAGAGCCCGCCGAGGGCGAGCAGTGCGACCAGGAGGAGCTTCTTCACCGCGGGACCTCGTCCTTCTTACTTGCGTGGATAGACCGCCTTGCGGCCGATGATACACACCGGTAACCCACCCTCGGGCAGGACTGCGGTACGACGAAGGCCCCCGGTCACTCTCGTGACCGGGGGCCTTCTTGCAGGTGGGCCTAACAGGACTTGAACCTGTGGCCTCTTCCTTATCAGGGAAGCGCTCTAACCGTCTGAGCTATAGGCCCTTGCCGCACTGAAAGATTAGCGGACCGATGGCCGATCTCCCAAATCCGTTCAGGCGGCGGTGCCGGCGGCCTTGCCCGAGCGGCCCAGCTCGGAGGCGGTGGGGCGGGCCAGCCACTGCTCCCGGGTGGCCGGCAGACCGCTGCGGCCGGACTGCTCGGTGCGCACGGCGAGCACCTGGTTGATGCCGATCCGGTTCTCCTCGAAGGCCAGCGCGCAGGCGGCCATGTACAGCCGCCAGACCCGGGCCCGGCCGCTGCCGACCAGCCGGACGGCCTGCGCCCAGTTGGCCTCGAGGTTGGCCACCCACTCCCGCAGGGTGAGCGCGTAGTGCTCGCGCAGCGACTCCACGTCCCGGACTTCGAAACCGGCCTCCTCGATCAGCGAGACGGTGGAGCCGACCGGGGAGAGCTCGCCGTCGGGGAAGACGTACCGGTCGATGAAGGCGCTCTGCACGTGCGGCTGGCCCTGCCGGTTCGGGCGGCGGGAGATCTGGTGGTTGAGCAGCCGCCCGCCGGGCGCCAGCAGCCCCAGGAGGCCCGAGGCGTACGTCAGGTACTCGCTGCTGCCCACGTGCTCGGCCATGCCGATGCTGGAGATGGCGTCGAAGGGCCCGTCCGGGATCTCCCGGTAGTCCTGCAGCCGGATGTCGATCCGGTCGGCCAGACCGGCGTCCGCGACCCGCTTGCGGGCGTAGGCGACCTGCTCGGTGGAGATCGAGACGCCGACCACCTCGACGCCGTAGTGCTGGGCCGCGTGCAGCGCCATCGAGCCCCAGCCGCAGCCGACGTCCAGCAGGCGCATCCCCGGGCGCAGGCCCAGCTTGCGGCAGATCAGGTCGAGCTTGGCGGCCTGGGCGGCCTCCAGGCTCCGGGCGGCCGGCTCCCAGTAGGCGCAGGAGTAGACCATCGAGGAGCCGAGCACCAGCTCGTAGAAGTCGTTGCCCACGTCGTAGTGGTGGCTGATCGCCTGGCGGTCCCGGCCCCGGCTGTGCAGGCGGCCCTGCTGGCGGGCCTCCTCCGGCGGCGGAGCGGGCTGCAGGCCCAGCGCGCCGGTACGCAGCGCCGCGGCCAGCAGACGCCGCCCCTCGGGCCCGGTGATGTCCTTCAGGCCGAGGTGCTGCCCGGAGGCCTCCTGCTGCTCGGTGAAGGCCGCCACGGCGTGCAGCACCTCGTACAGGTCCGACTCCGGCGCGAGGTCCAGATCGCCCGAGACGTAGGCCCGGGCCAGGCCCAGCTCGCCGGGCTGCCAGATCAGGTGCCGGACGGCCCGGCGGTTGCGCAGCACCACCAGGGGTGCCTCCGGCGCGCCCGCCTCGCTGCCGTCCCAGGCCCGCACCCGGAGCGGGATGCGCGCCCCGAGCAGCTCCTCGAGTGCCCCGACCAGTTGCGTTGCGACCTTTGCCATGGTGTGCCTCCCGCGAAAGTTGCCACCCGTCACCGGCCCCGACGTGGCGTCGCGGACAGCTAATCCGACGGCTGCCACGGCCGTGCCCGTCGGCACGCCGTGGCGTCGGTGCTGTCACTCGAACGCCCGCAGGCCCCGAAGGCAGTCAACGGCCTTCGGGGCCTTGGGATTCCGGAGATGGTGCGGTGCGCGGGATGCTGTGTCAGGTCCGGCCCGTCCCGGGAGGTACCGGAGGGACTCAGTCCTCTTCGGCGAGGGTCAGCTCGACACCGCCGGTGAAGCCGGCGGCGGTGTTGTAGATGAAGGCGGAGAGCGTCGCCAGGGCGGTCATCAGGACCACGTCCACCACGGCGATCAGGGTGGTGAACATCATGACCTTGCCGAAGCCGATGTAGTCCATGATGTTGAGCCCGCCGGAGGTGTCCGAACCGGTGACCTCCTTGAGCGTGGTGCTCAGCGAGTCGAACACGCCCAGGCCGTCCAGGGTCATCCACAGCACGGCGGCCGCGACGATGATGATCACGCCGACGGCCAGCGAGAGCAGGAAGCTCACCTTCATGACCGACCACGGGTCGGCCTTGGTGATCCGCAGCCGGGCCTTGCGGACCCGGCCGAGCCCGCCGCCCTGGGTGGCCTGGCCGGCCGGCGCGGCGGCCGGGCGCCGGGGCGCGGAGGTGCCCTGGGTCACCCGGGTGCCGCGCGCGGGGGTCGGCTGGCCCTTGGCGTACGTGGTCGGCTGCGAGAAGCCGGCCTGCGGCGGCTGGGCGGGCGGCTGCGGGACACCCGCGCCGTAGCTCGGGCCGCCACCCTGCGACGCGGCCACCGGCGGCATCAGCGAGGTGGACGAGGCAGGGTGCTCGGCCGGAGGCTGCGGTACGCCGCCGCCGTACGGCATCCCGCCCGGCAGGCCGCCCGCGGCTCCTCCCGCAGCACCCGTGGCTCCACTCACGCTGGTCCTCCCGCAGTCACCTGCCAGGCCGGCCTTCCGCCCTGGCTCCATGCAATGCCCCCGGGCCGTGTTGCCCGGACGCGGTCGGTGGCCGGTGCCCACCCGCGGGGGCGGGCACCGGCCACCTGGGCAGAGGGTCAGGCCTGCTCGGCCGTGCCCTCCGCCGTGGTCGCGTTCTCGGCCGAGGCCTCGGGGGCAGTGCCCTCGTCCTCGCCCGTCTCCTCGTCCTCGGCCTCCGCGTTGCGGGCCATGCCCACGACCGCGTCCTTCTTCCCGAGGTTGATCAGTTGGACGCCCATGGTGTCACGTCCGGTTTCACGAACGCCCGAAACCCTGGTGCGGATCACACCGCCGGAGAGGGTGATCGCCATGATCTCGTCGGTCTCCTCGACGACCAGCGCCCCCACCAGCGAGCCCCGGCCCTCGACGATCTTCGCCGCCTTGGTACCGAAACCGCCCCGCCCCTGGACACGGTACTCGTCCACCGGGGTCCGCTTGGCGTAACCGCCGTCGGTCGCGGTGAAGACGAAGGTGCCCGGACGGACCACGTTCATCGACAGCAGCTCGTCGTCCTCGCGGAACGACATGCCCTTCACGCCCGAGGTGGCGCGGCTCATCGGGCGAAGCGCCTCGTCGGTGGCGGTGAAGCGGATCGACTGGGCCTTCTTCGACACCAGCAGCAGGTCGTCCTCGGCGGAGACCAGCTCGGCGCCGATCAGCTCGTCGTCCTTGCCCTCCTCGTCCTGCCGCAGGTTGATCGCGATCAGGCCGCCGGAGCGCGGGGAGTCGTAGTCCTTGAGCGCGGACTTCTTCACCAGGCCGGCCCGGGTGGCGAGCACCAGGTACGGCTTGTCCTCGTAGGTGCGCACCGCCATCACCTGGGTGATGTGCTCCTCCGGCTGGAAGGCCAGCAGGTTGGCCACGTGCTGGCCGCGGGCGTCGCGCCCGGCGTCCGGGAGCTCGTAGCCCTTGGCGCGGTAGACCCGGCCCTTGTTGGTGAAGAACAGGATCCAGTTGTGGGTGGTCGTCACGAAGAAGTGGTCGACGATGTCGTCCTGCTTCAGCTGCGCGCCGCGCACGCCCTTGCCGCCGCGCTTCTGCGAGCGGTACAGGTCGGAGCGGGTGCGCTTGACGTAGCCGCCACGGGTGATGGTGACGACGATGTCCTCCTCGGCGATGAGGTCCTCGATCGAGAGGTCACCGTCGGAGGGGATCAGGGTGGAGCGCCGCTCGTCGCCGTACTTCTCGACGATCGCGGTCAGCTCCTCGGAGATGATCTCGCGCTGGCGGACGGGCGAGGCCAGGATCGCGTTGTACTCGTTGATCTTGGCCTGCAGCTCGTCGTGCTCGCTCAGGATGCGCGCGCTCTCCAGCGCGGCCAGGCGGCGCAGCTGCATCTCGAGGATCGCGTTGGCCTGCAGCTCGTCGATCCGCAGCAGCTCCATCAGGCCGGTGCGGGCCGCGTCCGCGCTCTCCGAGGCCCGGATCAGCGCGATCACCGCATCGATCTGGTCCAGCGCCTTGAGCAGCGCGCGCAGGATGTGCGCCCGCTCCTCGGCCTTGCGCAGCCGGAAGGTGGTGCGGCGGACGATGACCTCGACCTGGTGGCTCACCCAGTGCCGGATGAAGGCGTCGATCGAGAGGGTGCGCGGCACACCGTCGACCAGGGCCAGCATGTTGGCGCCGAAGTTGGTCTGCAGGTCGGTGTGCTTGTACAGGTTGTTGAGCACGACCTTGGCCACGGCGTCGCGCTTGAGCACGACCACCAGGCGCTGGCCGGTGCGCGAGGAGGACTCGTCGCGGACGTCCGCGATGCCCGCGATCTTGCCGTCCTTGACCAGGTCGGCGATCTTCAGCGCGAGGTTGTCCGGGTTGACCTGGTACGGCAGCTCGGTGATCACCAGGCACTGGCGGCCCTGGATCTCCTCGACCTCCACCACCGCGCGCATGGTGATCGAGCCGCGGCCGGTGCGGTAGGCGTCCTCGATGCCGCGGCGGCCGACGATCAGCGCCCCGGTCGGGAAGTCCGGGCCCTTGATCCGCTCGATCAGGGCCTCGAGCAGCTCCTCGTTGGAGGCCTCCGGGTGCTCCAGCGCCCACAGCGCGCCCGAGGCCACCTCGCGCAGGTTGTGCGGCGGGATGTTGGTGGCCATGCCGACCGCGATGCCGGTGGCACCGTTGATCAGCAGGTTGGGGATGCGCGAGGGCAGGACGGTCGGCTCCTGCGAGCGGCCGTCGTAGTTGGCGGCGAAATCGACGGTCTCCTCGTCGATGTCGCGCATCATCTCCATGGCCAGCGGCATCATCTTGCACTCGGTGTAGCGCATGGCCGCCGCCGGGTCGTTGCCCGGCGAGCCGAAGTTGCCGTTGCCGTCCACCAGCGGCATCCGCAGCGACCACGGCTGGGCCAGGCGCACCACGGTGTCGTAGATCGAGGTGTCACCGTGCGGGTGGTAGTTACCCATCACGTCACCGACGACGCGGGCGCACTTGTAGTAGCCCTTCTCGGGCCGGTAGCCGCCGTCGTACATCGCGTACAGCACCCGGCGGTGCACCGGCTTGAGGCCGTCGCGGACCTCGGGGAGCGCCCGGGAGACGATCACGCTCATCGCGTAGTCGAGGTAGGAGCGCTGCATCTCCGTCTCGAGCTCGATCGGCTCGACCCGGGAGACGAAAGTGTCGATGGCGGTGCTGTCGTCCGGCTGCTCGCCGTCAGGACGGTTCTCGTCGACCACTGGTGGTCAGTTTCCTTTCACGCGGACTGGAGGTGTGCGGGACTGTGCGTCCGTCACACGTCCAAGAAGCGGACGTCCTTGGCGTTGCGCTGGATGAAGGACCGGCGGGCCTCGACGTCCTCGCCCATCAGGACGGAGAACAGGTCGTCGGCGCGGGCCGCGTCCTCGAGGGTCACCTGGAGCAGCAGGCGGTGGGCCTGGTCCATGGTGGTGACCCGCAGCTCCTCGGCGTTCATCTCGCCGAGACCCTTGAAGCGCTGGATCGCGTCGTCCTTGGGCAGCCGGCGACCGTTCGCCACGCCCGCCGCGATCACGGCATCGCGCTCGCGGTCGGAGTAGACGTACTCGAAGTCGTCCTTGCCCCACTTGATCTTGTACAGCGGCGGCATCGCGAGGTAGACGTAACCGGCCTCGACCAGCGGGCGCATGAAGCGGAACAGCAGGGTGAGCAGCAGGGTGCGGATGTGCTGCCCGTCGACGTCGGCGTCCGCCATCAGGACGATCTTGTGATAGCGGAGCTTGGCCTCGTCGTAGTCCTCCTGGATGCCGCAGCCGAAGGCCGAGATCAGCGCCTGGACCTCGGTGTTCTGCAGCACCTTGTCGATCCGGGCCTTCTCCACGTTCAGGATCTTGCCGCGGATCGGCAGGATGGCCTGGGTGCGCGGGTCGCGGCCCTGCTTGGCCGAGCCGCCGGCGGAGTCACCCTCGACGATGAAGATCTCGCACTCGGCCGGGTCCTTGGACTGGCAGTCGCTCAGCTTGCCGGGCAGCGAGGCCGACTCGAGCAGGCCCTTGCGGCGGGTGAGGTCCCGCGCCTTGCGGGCGGCGACCCGGGCGGTGGCCGCCTGGATCGACTTGCGGATGATGTCCGCCGCCTCGACCGGGTTGCGGTCCAGCCAGTCGTTGAGCTGCTCGTGGACCACCTTCTGGACGAAGGTCTTCGCCTCGGTGTTGCCCAGCTTGTCCTTGGTCTGGCCCTCGAACTGCGGCTCGCCGAGCTTGATCGAGATGATCGCGGTCAGACCCTCGCGGATGTCCTCGCCGGAGAGGTTGTCATCCTTCTCGCGGAGCAGCTTCTTGTCACGCGCGTAGCGGTTGACCAGGCCGGTCAGCGCCGCGCGGAAGCCCTCCTCGTGGGTGCCGCCGCCGTGGGTGTGGATGGTGTTGGCGAAGGAGTACACGCTCTCGGTGTACGAGCTGTTCCACTGGAGCGCGATCTCGACGGAGATCCGCTTCTCCTTGTCCTCCGCCTCGAAGTCGATCACCGAGGGGTGGATGACGTCGCCCTTGCGCGAGTTCAGGTGCGCGACGAAGTCGGCGATGCCGCCGTCGTACTTGTACGTGACCGAGAGCGGCTTGCCCTCCTCGTCCACGTGCTCCGGGCGCTCGTCGGTCAGCGCGATGGTCAGGCCCTTGTTGAGGAAGGCCATCTCCTGGAAGCGCCGGGAGAGCGTCTCGAACGAGTAGACGGTGGTCTCGAAGATCTCCGGGTCCGCCCAGAAGGTGACCGTGGTGCCGGTGGTCTCGCTGGCCTCGTGCTGCTCCAGCGGGGCCACCGGGGCGCCGGCCTTGTACTCCTGGGTCCAGCGCGAGCCCTCGGTGTGGATCTCGACCGCGAGGCGGGTGGAGAGCGCGTTCACCACCGAGATGCCGACTCCGTGCAGACCACCGGAGACGGCGTAGCCGCCGCCGCCGAACTTGCCGCCCGCGTGCAGGACGGTCAGCACGACCTCGACGGCGGGCTTCTGGTAGGCCGGCATGATGCCGACCGGGATGCCACGGCCGTTGTCGACGACACGGACACCGCCGTCGGCCAGCAGGGTCACGTCGATCCGGTCGGCGTGCCCGGCCATCGCCTCGTCGACGGAGTTGTCCACGATCTCCTGCACCAGGTGGTGCAGCCCGCGCTCACCGGTCGAGCCGATGTACATGCCAGGGCGCTTGCGGACGGCGTCGAGGCCCTCCAGCACCTGGATGTTGCTGGCGTCGTAGGACGCGGCGGTCGACGGGTCGGTGGGGTCTGGGTTCTGGCTGGGGTTGCCGGAATCGGCCACGAAGCGCCCTCTCTGGCACAGCGCGCGGTCGCACCCCACCCCCGGTTCGGGCGGGCCTGCGACCACGGCGTTTCGACTCGGTTGCTGCGAGCAACAGCGTTTGGCTTCTAGTCTACCGGTAGGACTGACATAGATGGGCGTTTGGCAGCCCCTGAGGGCAGATGTGCCGCCCTGAATCCCCGCCGGACATGTCCCGATACTCGCCAGGGGGGCTTAGCGGCCGCAAAAGGGCCGTCAGCGGTTCCGGAGGATTCAGTTCCGGAGTCGCCCCGTCACCCCCAGGTGTCACCCGGGCCGCGACTGCCCGGCGCCCGCAGCCGCCCGTAGCCCCGGGCGGGGGCGTCCGGCCCCTGCACCTTGATCACCTTGACCGTGCCATGGCCCAGCTCGTGGTTCAGCCGGGCCACCAACTGACGTGCCAGCAGTCGGAGTTGAGTCGCCCACGCGGTGGAGTCGCACTGCACCGTCAGCACCGCGGCCGCCTCGTCGAAGGTCTTCGGCACACAGTGCGCGGCGATGTCCGGACCGACGATCTGGGCCCACCGCCCCATCACCCCGCCCACCGCGGCCGGCGCCTCCCAGCCCCGCTCGGTGATCAGCCGGCTCAGCGCCGCCCCCAACGGCACCGGATCCCGCCCGTCCGCCCGGGCCCCGCTGCGCAGCCCGTGCTTCTTCGCTTCCCGCTTCTCCCGCACCTGCTCCCCGCGCAGCCGCGCCTGCTCCTTGGCCGCACGCAACGCCACCCGGGCAAGATCCACGCCCGACAGCTCCGGATCGCTCACCGCGATCTCCTTTCCCCAGGCTGTGGACAGACCAGAGTACGTCTGAAAGGGACGGCCAGTTGCACGACCCAGGGGCGCAGGGCTCTGCTCATTAACTGCGTGCGCTGCCGACCATGCACCTCCGTCGAGGGCTGATCGCGCCGTTCCCCGCGCCCCTGGGTCGTGCAACCGACTAGAGGAGGGTCACTTCTCCGTCGGAGACGGCGTACCGGGCCCCGGAGAGAGCCTTCGGCACGTCCTCCGCCACCGCCGCCGTCACCAGCACCTGCTCGGCCGGAGCCACCAGCTCGGCCAGCTGCTCCCGCCGCCGTGCGTCCAGCTCCGCGAAGACGTCGTCCAGGATCAGCACCGGCTCCCCGCCGTCCGAGCGCAGCAGCTCGTACGAGGCCAGCCGCAGCGCCAACGCGTACGACCAGGACTCCCCGTGGCTCGCGTACCCCTTGGCCGGCAGCTCGCCCAGCCGCAGGCCGAGCTCGTCGCGGTGCGGTCCGACCAGCGTCAGCCCCCGGGCCAGCTCCTGGCCGCGCGCCTCGGCGAGGGCCGCGAGCAGCTGCTGCTCGGCCTCCTCCCGGCTGCTCGGCCGCTCGCCTTCGAAGGAGGAGCTGCGGTACTCCAGGACGGTGTCCCCACCCCCGGGCGCGAGCTGTGCATAAGCCGCCGCCACCAGCGGCTGCAGCGCGGCCACCAGCTGCAGCCGGAAGGCCGTCAGCTCCGCGCCGGTACGCGCCAGATGACCGTCCCACACCTCCAGCGTGGCCAGGTCCGAAGCCCGGCCACCACCGCTGCGGCGGGCCGCCGCGGCCGTCTTCAGCAGCGCGTTGCGCTGCTTGAGCACGCGCTCGTAGTCGGACCGCACCCCCGCCAGCCGGGGCGCCCGGGCCACCAGCAGCTCGTCCAGGAAGCGCCGCCGCTCCCCCGGATCACCCTTCACCAGGGCCAGGTCCTCGGGGGCGAAAAGCACCGTCCGCAGCAGGCCCAGGACGTCCCGCGGCCGCACGTTGTCCGAGCGGTTGATCCGGGCCCGGTTGGCCTTGCCCGGGGTGATCTCCAGTTCGACCAGGGTGGTCCGGGCCTCGCGGACGATGCTCGTGCGGACCACGGCGCGCTCGGCGCCGAGCCGGACCAGCGGGGCGTCGGTGGCCACCCGGTGGCTGCCCAGGGTGGCGACGTAGCCGATGGCCTCGACCAGGTTGGTCTTGCCCTGGCCGTTGGGGCCCACGAAGGCCGTCACGCCCGGACCGAGGGGTACCTCGGCCCGGGCGTAGGAACGGAAGTCGGCGAGCGACAGATGCGCAACGTGCATGGCTGTGGACTACGCCGCCTTCTGTGGAGAACTTCTGTGAACTACTTCGACTCGACCGCGTGGCCGCCGAACTGGTTGCGCAGCGCGGCGATCATCTTCATCTGCGGGGAGTCGTCCTGCCGCGAGGCGAAGCGGGCGAACAGCGAGGCGGTGATGGCCGGCAGCGGCACGGCGTGGTCGATCGCGGCCTCCACCGTCCAGCGGCCCTCGCCCGAGTCGGCGGCCCAGCCGCGCAGCTTGGCCAGGTGCTCGTCCTCGTCCAGCGCGCGGACGGCCAGGTCGAGCAGCCAGGAGCGGATGACCGTGCCCTCCTGCCAGCTGCGGAAGACCTCGCGCACGTCGGTGACCTCGGGGGCCGCCTCCAGCAGCTCCCAGCCCTCGGCGAAGGCCTGCATCATCGCGTACTCGATGCCGTTGTGGACCATCTTGGCGAAGTGGCCGGCGCCGACCTTGCCCGCGTGGACGCTGCCGAAGTCACCCTCCGGCTTGAGCGCCTCGAAGACCGGCTGGACCTTCGCGACGTGCTCGGCCTCGCCGCCGTACATCAGCGCGTAGCCGTTCTCCAGGCCCCAGACGCCGCCGGAGACGCCGCAGTCCACGAAGCCGATGCCCTTGGCGGCCAGCGTCTCGGCGTGCTTGATGTCGTCGGTCCAGCGCGAGTTGCCGCCGTCCACGACCACGTCGCCGGGGGAGAGCAGCTCGGCCAGCTGGTCGACGGTGTCCTGGGTCGGGCCGCCGGCCGGGACCATCACCCAGACCACGCGGGGGGCCTGCAGCTTGGTGACCAGCTGCTCCAGGCTGTCGACGTCGGCGAGTTCCGGGTTGCGGTCGTACCCGATGACGGTGTGGCCGGCGCGGCGGATGCGCTCGCGCATGTTGCCGCCCATCTTGCCGAGACCGATGAGGCCGAGCTCCATGACAGAGTCCTTCACTGTGGTGACGTGCCTGACAGCGGCGCCGTTGCCGCCCTCCGAGCCTATGCGGTGAGCGGGACGCCGCCGCGCAGCCACCTCGGGGAGGTTGTCCCCAGGTGGCTGCGCGGTTGTGGACGGCGCAGGTACGTCAGCCGGAGAGGCGGACCGGCATGATCAGGTACTGGTACGCGGCGTCGGCCTCCGCGTCGATCGCGGGCTTGCCGCTGAGCAGCGCGGGCTTGGTCGAGGTGGTGAAGGCGAGCTGCGCGTACGCGGCGTCGATGGCCTTCAGGCCCTCCTCCAGGTAGCCCGGGTTGAAGGCGATCGAGATGTCGTCGCCCTCGAGGTCGGCCTCGATCCGCTCCACAGCCTGTGCGTCGTCGCCCGAGCCGGCCTCCAGGGTCAGCACGCCCTGCTCGAAGCTGAGCCGGACCGGGGTGTTGCGCTCGGCGACCAGCGAGACGCGCTTGAGCGCCTCGAGGAAGGGCTGGGTCTGGATCGCGGCGGTGGCCGAGAAGTCCGTCGGGAAGAGGTTGCGGAACTTGGGGAAGTCGCCCTCGAGCAGCCGGGTGGTGGTGCGGCGCCCGGCGCCCTCGAAGCCGATCAGGCCCTCACCGGCGCCGCCGGAGGCCAGCGCGATGGAGACGTTGTCCCCGCTGCCGAGCGACTTGGCGATGTCCTGGAGCGTCTTGGCGGGCACCAGGGCGACGGCCGAGATGTCGGCCTGCTCGGGCTTCCACAGCAGCTCGCGGACGGCGAAGCGGTACCGGTCGGTGGCGGCCAGGGTGATCTTGTCGCCCTCGATCTCGACCCGGACACCGGTCAGCACCGGCAGGGTGTCGTCGCGCCCGGCGGCCACGGCGGCCTGGCTGACGGCGGCGGCGAACACGTCACCGGAGACGGTGCCGGTGGCGGTCGGCATCTGGGGCAGGGCCGGGTACTCGTCCACCGGCAGGGTCGGGAGGGTGAACCGCGAGCTGCCGCAGACCACGCTGACCCGCATGCCGTCGGTGGAGATCTCCACAGGCCTGTTGGGAAGGTTGCGCGAGATGTCGTTCAGCAGGCGGCCGGAGACCAGCACCGTGCCCTGCTCCTCGACGTCCGCCTGCAGCTCGACCCGGGCCGAGACCTCGTAGTCGAAGCCGGAGAGGGCCAGGGTGCCCTCCTGCGCCGTCAGCAGCAGGCCGGCCAGCACCGGCACCGGCGGCCGCGCCGGGAGGCTGCGGGCAGCCCAGGCCACCGCCTCCGCGAGGACGTCACGCTCCACCCGGAACTTCACCGGTAACCGCCTCCTGGGTCCTGCTGTCGCTTCGCTCTTGATCGTCTGCTTGGGGCAGCTGTGCTCCGGCCTCGACCGGTCGGCTCCAGTTGCCTAGGACAGTCTGACGTACTTCACCGACAGCCGGGGCAAGCGAGGGGTGAAGAGGCGAACAGTTGTCGGGTCGCGGTTGTCCACAGATTTCGGGCCACCCCACCGTTTTTCGGGTCGATGGCTCTATAGGTGTAGTGGTAGTAGTAGGGCCTGTGGATACCGTGGATAACCCTGTTTTCGCAGGTCAGACCCGGTTTTTTGTCCACAGTGCCTGTGGAGGGTTCCTGTGGACGAACACGGCCTTCTGTGGATGACCGAGAGTTACCCACAGCCCACTCGGAGTATCCACAGGTTATCCCCAGCTGCGTCCCCAGATCATGACCCGGTTATCCACGGGCGTCTGTCAACGCCACGTGACGCCTTTCACACCGGGTGGTGAACTCTTCCCCAAGCTTGTCGAACTGTGGACTCTGCTGTGGAGAAGCTGGGGATAACTGGCTTTTCCCTGGGGACAAGCGGTGGACAACCCGATCGGCCCCCTGACGGCCCGCCAGATTTCCACACCCTGTGGATAACCGTTGTGCACAAGTCCACAGGCCACTGACCTGCGCGGACGAGCGTAGCGGCGGCCGCCCTGTGGAGGAATTCTGGATAACTCCGAGCCCGGTGCACTGTGGACGGGGAAAACCCACCCGATCCTGTGGAAAACCGCCTCGCCGACCAGTCGCGTTCGAATTGCTGGTCAGATGTTCGGCAGGCACCCGGAGCTGACTGGGAAGATCCTGCCCCGCCCCACTTATAGCTACACCTGCTCGCGCCCCCGATACGCCGAAAGGGAGCCAGGACGGTGTCCTGACTCCCTCTCAAGGCCGCTGCGGGGCCCGGTACTAGGGCCTCTCTTTCGGATCACGCCGGGCGGTCGCCGCCGGGGCACGCACCTCGACGGCTTCTCCTCAGTCGCCGATGCTCCGCATGGACTCCCTCGTCGGCACCGCCGATGCACGCGCCCCAACGACGCCCGCTGATCCGACGTGATCCGAAAGAGAGGCCCTAACTCTTGATGCGGTTGGTGAGCTCGGTGACCTGGTTGTAGATCGAGCGCCGCTCGGCCATCAGCGAGCGGATCTTGCGGTCCGCGTGCATCACCGTGGTGTGGTCGCGGCCGCCGAACTGCGCGCCGATCTTCGGCAGCGAGAGGTCGGTCAGCTCGCGGCAGAGGTACATGGCGATCTGGCGGGCCGTCACCAGCACCCGGCTGCGCGAGGAGCCGCACAGGTCGTCCACACCCAGCCCGAAGTACGCGGCCGTCTGCTGCATGATGACCTGCGCCGTGATCTCCGGCCCGGCGTCCTCGTCCCCACCGGGGATGAGGTCCTTGAGCACGATTCCGGCCAGCTCCAGGTCGACCGGCGCCCGGTTCAGGTTGGCGAAGGCCGTGACCCGGATCAGCGCGCCCTCCAACTCCCGGATGTTCCGGGTGATCCGGGACGCGATGAACTCCAACACGTCGGCGGGAGCGTTGAGTTGCTCCTGGATCGCCTTCTTGCGCAGGATCGCGATCCGGGTCTCCAGCTCCGGCGGGGTGACGTCGGTGATCAGCCCCCACTCGAAGCGGTTGCGCAGCCGGTCCTCCAGCGTGGTCAGCAGCTTGGGCGGCCGGTCCGAGGAGAGCACGATCTGCTTGTTCGCGTTGTGCAGCGTGTTGAAGGTGTGGAAGAACTCCTCCTGCGTCGACTCCTTGGACGCCAGGAACTGCACGTCGTCGACCAGCAGGATGTCCATGTCCCGGTACCGCTTGCGGAACGCGTCCGCCTTGCCGTCCCGGATCGAGTTGATGAACTCGTTGGTGAACTCCTCCGAGCTCACGTACCGCACCCGGGTACCCGGGAAGAGGCTGCGCGAGTAGTGCCCGATCGCGTGCAGCAGGTGGGTCTTGCCGAGGCCGGACTCGCCGTAGATGAACAGCGGGTTGTACGCCTTGGCCGGGGCCTCGGCGACGGCGACGGCCGCCGCGTGGGCGAAGCGGTTGCTCGCGCCGATCACGAAGGTGTCGAAGAGGTACTTGGGGTTCAGCCGGGCCGCGGGCTCGTCCTTGCGGGAGCCGCCGGCCGGGGGAGCGCCGGGGGGCGCGGGCACGCCCGGGCTCGGGGTGCGCTCGGGCAGCCCCGGGGGAGTGGCGGGCCGCTCGGCGACGGCGCCGCCGGGGCGGGCCGCGGGGCCGGTGGGCCCGGCCGGGGGCCGCGGGGGAGCGGCCGGGCGGCGGCCTGCCGCACCGGGCCGCGGGCCGCGGTCGCCGCCGGGCGCGCCGTACGCACCGCCGAACAGGTCGCCCTGCCCGCCGCCGTCCTGGTCGCGCTCGCCGCCCTCCGTGCCGTAGCGGCTGCGACCCCAGCTCTCGGGCCGGTCCTCGCCCTGCGGGCCGGGCTGCTCGCCCCAGCCCGGCTGCTCCTCCCGGTACGGCGCGCCGCCCTGGTAGGGCTGCTCGTCGGCTGGCTGCGGGTTGCTCGCGTACGGGTCGGGGCGCTGGTCGTAGGAGGCGCTGTCGTAGCGGCTGCGGCCGGCCCCGCCGGTGCCGTAGGAGGGCTCGGCGGGCTGCTCGTAGGAGCGGCCGTAGTCGCGCTCGGGGTAGCCCTCGCCACTGCCGGGCCAGCGGCCGGCCTCGCGGGCGCCGTACGGCGGCTCCTCGCGGTAGGAGGGCTGCTGCCAGTCGTCCTGGCGGGGCTGCTCGGCGGCCGGGGGCTCCGCGGGTGCGGCGGCGGGCGGCACGGCGTTGGCGTCCACCATCACGGCGATCCGCACCGGGCGGCCGAACTCACGGCTCAGCGCCTCGCTCAGCTGCGGCATCAGCCGGCCCTCGAGCACCTGCTTGGCGAACTCGTTGGGGGCGGCGAGCAGCGCGGTGTCGTGCATCATCCACATCGGCTGGGTGCGCCGCACCCACGCCTTGTCCTTGTCCCCGACACCGGTGTCGTTGACCAGCCGCTCGACGACCCTCGCCCAGACCACGACGAGATCGCTGTTGACATCAGCCACTGGTGCACGCTTTCTCGTTCCCCGGCAGGGGGGTGTCAAAGGTCGGACTTGCGGGGCGGTCTCTTGCTGGGGGCGGTCCGGGCCGGATGGTGACGAACAAACCAGACAAGTCCTGCAACGGTAGTCAGCGGGCAGAGCTGATTCAAGTTGCTGTCCACAGGCTGTGGGCAGGCGGGCTCAGGGCCAGGGTACGGCGGCCCGGCGGGTGGGCGGAGTGCCAGCCGGTTTGACCCTCCACCCCCCTCCCGCGTACCGTAACCAGGTCGAGTTGTCGATGGCCGCTGCCGCATGTCCGCGGGTCCTCCCGCTTCCAGAGGCGCGCAGCACGGGCGCCGTGGAATGCTCCGAAACCCAGCCGACCTGGGAAGTCGGAGCCGTACCGCCACCCACCGGGAGACCGGTGGGCAGGGGATCACGCGGACGCACGGTGACGGCCAAGCGATCTCCCGTCATCCTTCGATTCACCTCAGGAGCCCCCGAGTGAGCAAGCGCACCTTCCAGCCGAACAACCGTCGCCGCGCGAAGACCCACGGCTTCCGGCTGCGGATGCGTACCCGCGCCGGCCGCGCCATCCTGGCGTCTCGCCGTGGCAAGGGCCGCGCCGCCATCTCCGCCTGATCCGCGCAAGGGTCTGCAGTGCTGCCCTCCGAGAATCGGCTGCGGCGGCGCCAGGACTTCGCGACCGCGGTGAAACGCGGTCGCCGAGCCGGTCGGCCCCTTCTGGTCGTCCACCTCAGCAGAGCTGAGGAGACCGAGGGGCCGGCCGACCGGAACAGCGACTCCAGCCCGCACGTCGCCGAGGGGCTTCCTTCGGCGCGTGCGGGTTTCGTCGTGAGCAAGGCCGTCGGCCCCGCCGTGGTCCGCAACCAGGTGAAGCGTCGTCTGCGTCACCTGGTCCGGAGCCATCTGGCGCGCCTGCCCGCAGGTAGCCTGATAGTGGTACGCGCGCTGCCCTCGGCCGGGTCGGCCACGTACGCCGAACTCGAGCACGACCTCGCAGCGGCGCTGCGGCGGCTGCTCAAGGAGCCTTCCGGCAGTACGCCGACGGGAGCAGGGCGATGAAGTACCTGCTGATGGGGCTGATCAGGCTCTACCAGTGGACGATCAGTCCGTTGCTCGGCCCGGTCTGCCGTTACTACCCCTCGTGCTCGCACTACGGGTACGAGGCGGTGCGGGTGCACGGAGCGGTCAAGGGCAGTGGCCTGACCGCCTGGCGCATCCTGCGCTGCAACCCGTGGTCGCCCGGTGGGGTCGATCATGTTCCCCCGCGCAAGCATCCGGTCTGGCACCGTCGGCTGCGCGATCTGCTGAGCCCGAAGAGCGGGACCGCCGGGCCTGAGCCGGTGGCCGAGCCCGATGCCCACCAAGGAGTCTGACCGGTGACCTGGTCCTTCCTCAACCCTCTGTACACCGCGGTGTCCTGGATCATCGTCCAGTTCCACTCGCTGTACAGCCACGTCTTCGATCCGAACGGCGGCTGGGCCTGGGGCCTCGCGATCGCCTCCATGGTGATCGTCATCCGGATCTGCCTGATCCCGCTCTTCGTGAAGCAGATCAAGTCGACCCGGGCGATGCAGGCCATCCAGCCCAAGATGAAGGCGATCCAGGAGCGGTACAAGAACGACCGGCAGCGCCAGTCGGAAGAGATGATGAAGCTGTACAAGGAGGCGGGCACCAACCCGTTCTCCTCGTGCCTTCCCATCCTGGTGCAGATGCCGTTCTTCACCGCCCTGTACGGCGTGCTGAGCAAGGTCGCGCACCACGAGCCGATCGGCGTCATCAAGGGTGACCTGCTGGCGAGCGCCGGCCAGGCCCACATCTTCGGTGCCCCGCTCTCGGCGACCTTCCTGGGCAGCCCCCAGACCAGCGTGAAGATCGTCACCGCGGTGATGATCATCCTGATGTCGCTGTCGCAGTTCATCACCCAGCGCCAGCTGATGACCAAGAACATGGACCTCACGGTCAAGACGCCGTTCATGCAGCAGCAGAAGATGCTGATGTACGTCTTCCCGGTCATGTTCGCCGTGATGGGCATCAACTTCCCCGTCGGTGTGCTGGTCTACTGGCTGACCACCAACGTCTGGTCCATGGGCCAGCAGCTGATCGTCATCCGCAACAACCCGACGCCGGGCAGCCACGCCTTCGCCGAGCGCCAGGAGCGCCTGAAGCGCCAGGGCCGGATCAACGCGGACGGCTCGATCAAGAAGGTCGGCCTCGCGGCGCTGTTCTCGGGCAGCAAGGGTGCCGCCACCGGCACCTCGGCCAGTGCCGGGGAGACCGTCGAGGCGGCCGTGCAGGTGCGCCGGCAGCAGCCGCGCAAGCAGACCAAGTCGCAGCGGCAGCAGACCGGCCACACCAGCCTGACCAAGGAGCCGCAGGACGCGGCACCCGAGGCGGCCCCGGCCGACGAGCCCACGGAGACCACGGGTGCCGGTGCGGGCAAGGCGGCGGCCAAGCCGGGCCAGCGCCAGCAGCCGAAGCGCGGCGGCCAGCAGGGCGGCCAGGGGCGCAAGAAGAAGTAGGCCCCGGCAGGCCCCGCCCAGCCCCTCTCGAACCTCGTTCTCGGCCCCACCCGCGGGCCCATTCCGAAGGAGTCCATCAGTGACGGAAGGCACCACCTCCGCGACCAAGGCCGAGGCCGCGCCGGAGAGCCTCGTCGCCCGCCTGGAGCAGGAGGGCGACATCGCGGCCGACTACCTGGAGGGTCTGCTCGACATCGCCGACCTCGACGGTGACATCGACATGGACGTCGAGGGCGACCGCGCCCTGGTCTCGATCGTCAGCGACGGCAACGACCGCTCGCTGCAGCGGCTGGTCGGCCAGGACGGCGAGGTGCTGGAGGCGCTCCAGGAGCTGACCCGACTGGCCGTGCACCGCGAGACCGGTGAGCGCAGCCGCCTCATGCTGGACATCGCGGGCTTCCGCGCGCGCAAGCGCTCGGAGCTGGCCGAGCTGGGCAGCAAGGCCGCCGAGCAGGCGAAGAGCAGCGGAGAGCAGGTCAAGCTGCGGCCGATGACGCCGTTCGAGCGCAAGGTCGTGCACGACGCCGTCGCGGCGGCCGGCCTGCGCAGCGAGTCGGAGGGCGAGGAGCCCCAGCGCTGTGTGGTCGTGCTCCCGGCCTGACGCGGTTGCCTGACGTCCGACCCCGCCCGCTGCTGCGGGCGGGGTCGTCGTCGGTCTGAGGGCTCTGGACGTGCCGTGTTTCACGTGAAACACCGCATACGTGAAACAGTGGGGTGAGCGGTGGTGGATACGGTGAGCGGAGAGGCTGAGATGGACGCGGACGGCGAGACGACCGAGGGCATCCCGGCGCAGGAACCGGAGGGGCTGCCCGAGGCGCCGCCCGTGGCGCGGGAGGTCTTCGGGGAGCGCTACGAGACCGCCGTGCGGTACACGGAGCTGCTGGCCACGGCGGGCGTGCGGCGCGGCCTGATCGGCCCGCGCGAGGTGCCCCGGCTCTGGGACCGCCACGTGCTCAACTGCGCGGTGCTCGCCGAGCTGCTGCCCGCGGACGCCTCGCTCTGCGACGTCGGCTCCGGCGCCGGCCTGCCGGGCATCCCGGTGGCGATGGCCCGCCCGGACGTCTCGGTGACCCTGCTCGAACCGCTGCTGCGCCGGACCACCTTCCTGGAGGAGGTCGTCCGCGAGCTCGGCCTGGACAACGTCACGGTGCTGCGCGGCCGGGCCGAGGAGATGGTCGGCAAACTCGCGGTGGACGTGGTGACGGCCCGCGCGGTGGCGCCGATGGAGCGGCTGGCGGGCTGGGGCCTGCCGCTGCTGCGCCCGTACGGGCAGATGCTGGCGCTCAAGGGCGACACCGCCGAGCAGGAGCTGGCCGAATCGCGCTCGGCGCTGGCCAAGCTGGGCGCCGTGAAGTGGACGGTCATCTCGGTCGGCGAGGGCACCCTGGAGACCTCGACCCGGGTCGTCCAGGTCGAGGCCGGCGAGAGCCCCGGCGGCGTCAAGGCCGCCACCCGCCGGGCCAAGGCCGCCCGGGCCGGCCGCGCCGGCAACAAGACCGCCGACGGCCGCGGCCAGTCCCGCCGCCGCCGCTGAGCTGTGTCCAAGGCTCGTTGACCAGCCCCGGGGCGTAATCCCCGGGGCTGGTTGCTGTCTACCGTCGGAGTGTCGCACCGTCAGATTTCCGACATTGCGGGCATGGTGTTTTACGTGAAACGTCGCTCGCTGCTTCCAGGAATCCTCCGTCGCGGCCGGGCGGCGACTGTTGCCGCTCCGGTTTCACGTGAAACACTGACCCCCATGCAGGACTCGGAGACCATCGACCAGATCGATGACACGCCTATCGCACGGGCTGCCCAGGCCGCCGTGCAGGCCATCGGGCGGGCGGGGGAGGGGCTGCCCAGGCCCGCTTCGACCCGGGTGATCGTGGTGGCGAACCAGAAGGGCGGGGTGGGGAAGACCACCACCACCGTCAACCTGGCCGCCTCGCTGGCCATGCACGGGCTACGCGTCCTGGTGGTCGACCTCGACCCGCAGGGCAACGCCTCGACCGCGCTCGGCATCGACCACCACGCCGAGGTGCCGTCCATCTACGACGTCCTGGTCGAGGGCAAGCCGCTCGCCGACGTGGTGCAGCCGGTGGTCGAGGTCGAGGGCCTGTTCTGCGTGCCCGCCACCATCGACCTCGCGGGCGCCGAGATCGAGCTGGTCTCGCTGGTCGCCCGGGAGAGCCGCCTGCAGCGGGCCATCGCGGCCTACGAGCAGCCGCTGGACTACATCCTGATCGACTGCCCGCCCTCCCTGGGCCTGCTGACCGTCAACGCCCTGGTGGCCGGCCAGGAGGTGCTGATCCCGATCCAGTGCGAGTACTACGCGCTGGAGGGCCTCGGCCAGCTGCTGCGCAACGTCGAGCTGGTGCGCCAGCACCTCAACCAGCAGCTGCACGTCTCCACCATCCTGCTCACCATGTACGACGCCCGGACCCGGCTCGCCGCCCAGGTCGCGGAGGAGGTGCGGACGCACTTCGCCCAGGAGGTGCTGGCGACCGCCATCCCGCGCTCGGTGCGCATCTCCGAGGCGCCGAGCTACGGGCAGACGGTGCTGACCTATGATCCGGGTTCCACCGGAGCGCTCTCCTACCTGGAGGCGGCCCGCGAGCTCGCGCTGCGCGCGGTCGGCGCGGGCACGGTGGGGCAGCAGCGCAGCGGCGCCGCTGAGATGGCACAGCACGGCACGATGGAGGACAACCGGTGAGCGGTGGGCGCAGGGGACTCGGACGAGGGCTCGGGGCACTGATCCCGGCGGCGGCACCCGCCGCCGCGCCCGGTGCGGCCACGGTGGCTCCGGCGCGCTCCGGCGCGGCGCCGATCGTCCCCGCGGGGGCGTCCGGCACGGGGGCCCTCTCGCCCGCCGCGGTGCCGCTGCTGCCGACCGACCGCGGCACGGTGGCCGCCAAGGCCGCCGCGGAGTCCGTCCGGGACCAGCTGCTGACCCCGGTCGAGGGCGCCCGCTTCGCCGAGCTGCCGCTGGACGCCATCACGCCCAACCCGCGCCAGCCGCGTGAGGTCTTCGACGAGGACAAGCTGGCCGAGCTGGTCGCCTCCATCAAGGAGGTGGGCCTGCTCCAGCCGGTGGTGGTGCGCCAGGTCTCGGCCGACCGCTTCGAGCTGATCATGGGCGAGCGGCGCTGGCGGGCCTCCCGCGAGGCCGGTCTGGAGCAGATCCCCGCGATCGTCCGGGCCACCGAGGACGACAAGCTGCTGCTGGACGCCCTCCTGGAGAACCTGCACCGCGCCGAGCTGAACCCGCTGGAGGAGGCCGCCGCCTACGACCAGCTGCTGCGCGACTTCTCCTGCACCCACGACGAGCTCGCGGACCGGATCGGCCGCTCCCGCTCGCACGTCTCCAACACGCTGCGCCTGCTGCGGCTGTCGCCCGCCGTGCAGCGCCGGGTGGCCGCCGGTGTCCTCACCGCCGGCCACGCCCGCGCCCTGCTCGGGGTGCCGGACGGTGAGCGGCAGGACGCGCTGGCCAAGCGGATCATCGCGGAGGGGCTCTCGGTGCGCACCACCGAGGAACTGGTCGCGGTGATGGACCAGGAGGAGAAGCCCCAGCGCGGCGCCGGCCCGAAGGCCGGCCGGCTGATCTCCCCGGCCTTCAACGACCTGGCCGGGCGGCTCTCGGACCGCTTCGACACCCGGGTGAAGGTGGAGGTCTCCCAGCGCGGCGGCAAGCTCGGCAAGGGCAAGGTCGTGCTGGAGTTCGCCTCGGTGGAGGACCTGAACCGGATCCTGGACAGCCTCGCCCCGGGCGAGGAGGGGCTGCGCCTCTCGCAGGGCTGAGCCGTCCGGAGCCGAACAGGGGCATGTTTCACGTGAAACATGGAGGTGTGGGGCGTGGGACGCCGGATCGCTCCGCTGACGCTGGACAACCTGGCCGATCTTCCGAGCACCTGCCGCTCCTGCGTGTTCTGGGAGCTGGACCCGGTGACCGCCAAGGCGGCCGTCGAGTCCGGTAGACCGGAGCTGGAGAAGGAGGGCTGGATCTCGGCCGTCCTGCTGGAGTGGGGCTCCTGCGGCCGGATCGCGTACGTGGACGAGGTGCCGGCGGGCTACGTGCTGTACGCGCCGCCGGCCTACGTGCCCCGGTCGGGGGCCTTCCCGACCAGTCCGGTCTCGCCGGACGCCGTCCAGCTGATGATCAGCCGGGTGCTGTCCGGCTACCAGCGGCAGGGGCTGGGCCGGGTGCTGGTGCAGCAGGTGGTCAAGGACGTGGTGGCCCGCGGCTTCAAGGCGGTCGAGGCCTTCGGCGCCGTCGGCCGGGAGATCCCCAGCTGTGTGCTGCCCGCCGAGCACCTGCTCGCGGTGGGCTTCAAGACCGTCCGGCCGCACCACCGCTACCCCCGGCTGCGCCTGGAGGCCCGCACCACGCTCTCCTGGCGCGGCGACGTGGAGGGCGCGCTGGAGCGCCTGCTCGGCGGGGCGCGGAAGAAGGAGCTGGCCCTGCGGCCGTTCTGAGGCCTGGGGGGACGGCTGAGGGCGGGCCCGCACCAGCGGACCCGCCCTCAGTCGTACTGCCTACAGGTACTCGGCCAGCTCGCGGAGCAGGGCCGCCTTCGGACGGGCACCGGTGATGGTCTTCACCAGCTCGCCGCCCTGGTACACGTTCAGCGTCGGGATCGAGATGACGTTGTACGCGGCCGCCGTCTCCTGGTTGGCGTCGACGTCGATCTTGGCGACGGTGAGCTTGTCACCGTGCTCGCCCGCGATCTCCTCGAGGATCGGGGCGACCATGCGGCACGGGCCGCACCAGGTGGCCCAGAAATCGACCAGGACGGGCTTGTCGCTCTGGAGGACCTCGGTCTTGAAGGTTGCGTCGGTCACTTCGATGGTGGCGCCGGCCACGGGGACTCCTAGGGGTGTGGGAGGGTGCGGTACAGGTGGAGCGGGGGTGCTCAGACGGCGGCGACGGCGGCGGCCTGCGCCTCCAGGTCGTCCAGCGCGGCCAGGTAGCGCTCGGCGTCCAGCGCGGCGGAGCAGCCGGTGCCGGAGGCGGTGATCGCCTGGCGGTAGGTGTGGTCGACGACGTCACCGGCGCCGAAGACACCCGGGATGTTGGTGCGGGTGGAGGGGGCCTCCACCTTCAGGTAGCCCTCCGCGTCTAGCTCCAGCTGGCCCTTGAAGAGCTCGGTGCGCGGGTCGTGGCCGATCGCGATGAACAGGCCGGTGACCGGCAGCTCGCGCAGCTCGCCGGTGGTGGTGTCGCGCAGGGTCACGCCGCTCAGCTTCGGGTCCCCGTGGATGGCCTCGACGGCGCTGTCCCAGGCGAAGCTGATCTTCGGGTCGGCGAAGGCACGCTCCTGCATGGCCTTGGAGGCGCGCAGGGTGTCACGGCGGTGGATCACGGTGACGGAGTTGGCGAAGCGCGAGAGGAAGGTGGCCTCCTCCAGAGCGGTGTCGCCACCGCCGACCACGGCGATGTCCTGGCCCTTGAAGAAGAAGCCGTCGCAGGTGGCGCACCAGGAGACACCGCGGCCGGAGAGCTTGTCCTCGTTCGGCAGGTCGAGCTTGCGGTGCTGCGAGCCGGTGGTGACGATCACGGCGCGGGCGCGGTGCACGGTGCCCTCGGAGTCGGTCACCGTCTTGATGTCGCCGGTGAGGTCGACCTCGACGATGTCGTCCGGGATGAGCTCGGCGCCGAAGCGCTCGGCCTGGGCCCGCATGTTGTCCATCAGCTCGGGGCCCATGATGCCGTCCCGGTAACCCGGGAAGTTCTCGACCTCGGTGGTGTTCATCAGCGCGCCACCGGCGGTGACGGCACCCTCGAAGACCAGCGGCTTGAGGGAGGCTCGGGCGGTGTAGAGCGCGGCGGTGTAACCGGCGGGGCCGGACCCGATGATGATCACGTTACGGACGTCGCTCACTGCATCTCCTGATCGCTTCGCAAGGCTGGACCGCGGGTGGGGCGCTTCTTGCGCGGAGGGCGGTCCTGCTCCGCCGCCCGGGACAACGACACACAAGTGTCGCTCATTCCCAGCCCGCTCCGCAGCCGACGCCCGAGGGGTGGGCGCTGTCTCGTCAGGTCGTGGACGCGAGGTTTCGCCGGCCGGGCCGCTGGATCAGGAGCCGGACGGGACGGTGGTGTGGAGCAGCACGGTGGAGCCGGGGCAGGAGGGGGTGACGAGATACACGTCGAGCTGACCCGGCTGCTCGGGCAGCGGGTAGACCAGGGCCTGCACCGGGGCGCCCTGGTAGCTGCCGGGGGTGCTGAGGAGTACGGCGGTGTCGGCCGGGTGGCCGGTGGCGGCGGCCTGGCAGGGGGCGGGCACGGTGGTCGCGTTCGGCTCCTGGGCGCTGGCCATGCCGTGCACGGCGCCCGGGCTGGCCTTGGCACCGGCCGGGAGCAGCGACCTGATCTGCTGGGGGAGGGCACCCTCGGTGAAGGTGACTCCCGGCCGGGCCGCCGCCCCGGCGGCCGCAGGGGAGCCGCTCGGCTCGCTCGGCCCGGACAGGTCGATCCGGGAGATCAGGGTGCCGAGGGCCAGGGCGGCGGCGAGCCCCAGGGAGGCGACCAGCAGGCGGCGACGGCGCCGGGGGCGGTGGACAGGGGCGGCGGGCTCGGGGAGGGCCGTGGCGGGCCGTGCCGGGGCCTCGGCGGGCCTCGGACGGGCCTCGGGGGCCGGGGCCTCGCGCGGGGTCAGCTCCTGGCGGGCGGCGGCCTCGGCGGCGAGGGCGGCGTCGATCCGGTCGGCGACCGCGGTCGGCAGCGGGGGAGCGGGCTCGGCGCCGAGCAGTTCGCGGACCTCGAGCAGGGCGGCGTAGCTGTCGGCGCACTCCGGGCAGGCCCGCAGGTGCTCGCGCAGGGCCGGGGCCTCGGCCGGGTCGGTCAGCTCCTCGGCGAGGTCGGCCAGCTGCTCCAGCTCGGGGTGTCCGTCGGTCGGCCGGGGGTCGGAGGCGTGCGGCGTCATCGGGGGGTCACATCCCCTTCCAGGGCCGGTCGTGGGGCGGCGTCTCCTTGGACGGACCGGGGGGCTTCCGGGTTCCCGCCCGTCTCCC
The DNA here is from genome assembly GCF_040296285.1 of Kitasatospora sp. NPDC002227. Lineage (NCBI taxonomy): Bacteria > Bacillati > Actinomycetota > Actinomycetes > Kitasatosporales > Streptomycetaceae > Kitasatospora > Kitasatospora sp. NPDC002227. The sequence continues at coordinate 35,887 of NZ_JBEOWY010000024.1, read as the reverse complement.
GCGGCCTCGTTGTTTCACGTGAAACGGCGGCGGTGCCGGTCCCGGCTTCACGTGGCCCCGCTGTTTCACGTGGCCCCTCCGTTTCACGTGAAACTGCCGCCGACCGCCCGAGGTGACGCACCAGTGGCAGCAGGCGGGCCCGCCCCCGGGCGCAGCGGCTCTTGACCGTGCCGACCGGCACCCCGAGCACGGCGGCCGCCTCGGCCACCGGGTACCCCTGCATGTCGACCAGGACGAGCGCCGCGCGCTGGTCGGCCGGGAGGGTGGCCAGCGCGGCGCCGAGCTCCTGGCGGAGTTCGGCGCGGACCACCACGGCCTCGGTCGGCTCGGCGCTGGGGAGCAGGGCGTCCAGCCGCTCGGGGGTCTCGTCCAGCGAGCCGGTGCGCCGGGACGCCGCCCGGCGGGCCCGGTCGAGGCAGGCGTTGACCACGATCCGGTGCAGCCAGGTGGTGACGGCCGAGCGGCCCTCGAAGGTGCCCGCGGCGCGGAAGGCGGAGACCAGCGCGTCCTGCAGGGCGTCGGCGGCCTCCTCCGGGTCGCCCAGGGTGCGGACGGCGACGGCCCAGAGGCGGTCCCGGTGGCGGTGGACGAGCTGCCCGAAGGCGTCCGGGTCACCGGCCGCGTGCCGGGCCAGCAGCTCGGCGTCGGTGGGCTCCGCGGGGCCGGCGCCGGGCGGGGAGGCGTCTGCTGCGGGCATCTCGCCTCCCCTTCTGTCCGCCGGTCAGCCGGTGACCTTGATCTCGGCGATCCGGCCCTGGTACCTGCCATCCACATCCTTGGGCAGGTTGGTGAGCCAGATCAAGAGGTAGCGGCTGTTCAGTGGGTGCGCCGGGTCCAGCTCGATGTCGGTGCCGGTGCCCTTGGCCAGCGCGCTGCCGTAGGCCGGCAGGTCGCTGCTGTCGGTCGGGGCGGCACCGGTGACCGAGGCCGCCGTGGCGTGCAGCTCGACGGTGGTGGCACCCTTGGCCAGCACGTGGACGGCGGAGACGCGCTGCACCGAGCCGAGGTCGACCACGATCCCGGTGCCCGCCTTCGAGACGCCGAGCTGGTCGTAGTAGCCCGAGGTCTGCCAGAAGGTGTCCGGATTGCCGTCGAAGACGTTGCCGGTGCTCTCCGGGTGCTCGGCGCTGTTGCCGAGCGGGTTGAAGAACTGCGCCCCGACGATCTTCAGCGGCTTCCCGGCGGAGGCCGGGGGCAGCGGGGCGACGCTCTGCGAGGTGCCGCCCTGGGAGCCGCCGTCCGTCCCCTTGGTGCCGGCGTTGAGGTGGGTGACGAGCTGCCAGGAGCCCAGGCCGATGGCGGCCAGCGCCACGGCCGAGGCGGTCCACTTGGCCAGCCGGACGAGCCGGCGCCGGCGGCCGCGGCGGCGCGGCGGCGCGGGCGGGGCCGGGTGCGCACCGGGGTGGGCACCCGGGTGCCCGGCGGGCGCGGGAGCGGGCCGGGCGGTCGCGTACCGGGGCGTGGCGGCGACGGGCGGGATGACGGCGGTGGGCGGCTCCGGCTGGCGGACCCGGGGCATCAGCGCGATCGCCTTGGCCAGCTGCTCGGGGCTGGTGACCGGCTCCAGGTGGTGCGGCGGCTGCTCGCACAGCGCCCGCGCGGTGAGCTCGGAGAGGCCCTTGTGCACGCCCGCGCGCACCTGGTCCGGGGGCACGCAGCCGAGGTCCTTGGGCAGGCCCTGGAGGTCGTACCGGTCCTCCGGGTAGGGCCAGCGGTGGGTCAGCGCCGCGTACAGCAGGGCGCCGATCGCCCGGGTGTCGGTGCGCTCGGCGTCCTCGGTGGGCAGGCCGCGCAGGGCGGCGTCCACGGCGAGGCCGTTCAGCCGGTACTGGCCGGAGCTGGTCCGGAGCACGCAGCGCGGGGTCAGCCGCAGGTGGGCCTGGCCGCGCCGGTGGGCGGCGGCGACGGCGTCGGTGACCTGACGGACCATCTGGAAGGCGTCGTACGGCTCCATCGGGCCGTCGGTGAGCAGCGTGGCGAGATCGGTGGCGTCCGGCAGCCACTCGCGGACGACGTAGACCAGCTCGCCCTCCTGCACGGCGTCCAGGACCTGGACGAAGCGCGGGTCGCCCAGCAGGGCGGCCGACTTGGCGGCGGCCAGTACGGCCCGGGCGCGCTGGTGCCCGGGCGCCAGCAGGTGCACGCCGACGGCGCGGCGCAGCTTCTCGTCCACGGCCCGCCAGCTGCTGAAGGCCTGGCTCTGGGTGACGCACTCCTCCAGCCGGTACCGGCCGGCGATCTTGTCGCCGCTGTGGCGCAGCGGGGCGGGCAGCAGGAGGGGGAGTGAGCCGGTGTCAGCGTCGCCCTCGGCCGGCTCGCCGGCCGCCTTGGCGGCGGGCTTCCCGGAGCCGGCCGGGTCGGCGGCGAGCTGCAGGGCGGCGGAGGAGAGCGCGGCGGCGCCGACGGCCAGTTCGGCGGCGATCTCGGCGGTGGAGAGCGGGGCCGTCCGCTCGACCGGATCGTCGGAGGCCTTGGCGGCGGGCTCCTCGGCCACCGGCTGCCCGGTGGGCTCCTCGGCCACCGCGGACTCGCTCACGGCGGGCTGGGCAGTCGCCGCCTTGGCCTTCGGGGGCCGGGGCCCGGTGGTGTCGGTGCGGGCGCCCTGCGGCGTCGGGGCGGTCGGGGGAGTGACGCCCGGGGTGGACCCGAGTGCCACGGCCAGCGCCGCCCCGTCCGCCTCGGACGTGTCGACGACTGCCTTGGTGCCATCAGCCACCGTGGTCCTGCCTCCCCTTGTATCGCCCCGGTCCGCTCGGTCCGGCCGACCCGACCCCGTCGAAGGAGGTGCGCCGCGCCAGGACAATTGTGCCCACTGTTGGTGCCCGGCTTCGACCGGGCGGGGGCCGACTGGCCGCCTCCGGGTGTCCGGCAGGGGCGTTCACCTGCGAACGGGCCGGATTCGACGAATATCGCCGAATCCGGCCCGGTGTCCGCCGCCTGAGGGAGAGCCAGCCCGTGGCGTCCCGGATCAGCGGCCGAGGCGGCTGCGGACCATGCCGACCATGGCGTTGAGCTCCTCGATCCGCATCCGCCGGGCGATCAGCAGGAAGACTCCGACCTGCAGCCCGGCGGCCACCACCAGGGTCACCACACTGCCGACCCAGCCGTCGAGCACCCCGCCGAGCAGCAGCTCGGCGGCCAGGCCGACGGCCGCCGCGGGCAGCGAGGCGATCGCCAGCCGGACGTACGTCTTGGCGATCCGTCCGGTGTCCAGCCCGCCGATCTTCGCCTTCAGCTTGGGCACCGCCACGGCCACACCGACCGCGTACGCGGCGCCGTAGCCGAGTGCCATGCCGGTGACGGCCCACTGGGCGGGCAGCACCAGGTAGCAGAGCATGGCCGCAGCCGCCTGGCAGACGGCCACCCAGACGGTGTTGGAGAACGGCGTACGGGTGTCCTCGTACGCGTAGAAGCCGCGCAGCAGCACGTACTGGACGGAGTACGGGATCAGCCCGAGGGCGAAGGCGGAGAGCATGAAGCCGACGGCGGTGGTGCCGTGGGCGACGGCGCCGCCGTTGCCGAGGCCGTAGATGGCGCTGCCGATCACCGGGCCGAGCACGAGGAAGAGGAAGGCGGCGGGCACGATCGCCACGGCGGAGGTGCGCAGGCCGTAGCTGAGGTCGTCCCGGACGGCGCCGGGGTCGTTGTCGGCGGCGGAGCGGGAGAGCCGGGGCAGCACGGCGCTCATCACCGAGACGGTGATCACGGCCATCGGCAGCTGCCAGATCAGCAGCGCGTTGGAGTAGGCCGCCAGGCCGACGCCCAGGTGCCCGGCCCGCTCGGCCTTCGCCCCTGCGGCGGTGGCCAGCTGGGTGATGATCAGGTAGCCCGCCTGGTTGGCGAGCACGAAGAGGAAGGTCCACTTGGCCAGCCTGGCGGCCTTGCCGAGGCCGTGGCCGCGCCAGTCGAAGCGGGGCTTGAAGCGGAAGCCGGCGGCCCGCAGGTACGGGATCATCGACAGCGCCTGGACGGCCAGGCCCAGCAGGGTGCCGACGCCGAGCAGCCGGATGCCCTCGGGGGAGACGGTCTGCGGGGTGACCTCGCTGTGCTCGAAGGTGCCGAAGACCCAGAGGTACATCCCGAAGGTGAAGATCACCACGACGTTGTTGAGGACCGGTGTCCACATCATCGCGCCGAACCGGCCCCGGGCGTTGAGGATCTGGCCCATCACCACGTGCACGCCCATGAAGAAGATGGTCGGCAGGCAGTACCGGGCGAGCGCCACGGTGGTGTCGGCGCTGGCCTGGTCCTTCATCAGCGAGTGCGAGATCAGCTGCACCAGCAGCGGCGCCGCGATCACCGCGACGAAGGCGACTCCGGCCAGGCCGGTCATCACCAGGGTCAGCAGCCGGTTGGCGTAGGCGGTGCCGCCGTCCTCGTCGTGCTTCATGCTGCGCACCAGCTGCGGCACGAAGACGGCGTTCAGCGCGCCGCCGCCGATCAGGATGTACAGCAGCGTGGGCAGGGTGTTGGCCGCGTTGTACGAGTCGCCCATGGTGCCGACGCCGATCGCGGCGGCGATCACCATGGTGCGCAGGAAGCCGGTGCCACGGGAGACCAGGGTGCCGGCCGCCATCACCGCACTGGAGCTGAGCAGGCCGGCGACCTTGCCGCCGCCGTTACCGCCGCCGCTTCCGGGGGCCGGGGGCTCGGCGGTCTCCTCCGGCACCAGGTGGGCGGGCGGCAGCTGGACGGCCGCGACCTGGAGGTTGGCCTCCTCCTCCGAGAGTGGCGGGTCGAACTCGATCGGGGGGACGAGCGGCTGCTCCGGACGTGGTGGCCCAGCGGGCTCCTCGGCCGCCGCGCGGGCGCCGAGCAGGGCGTCCACGCCGACGTACTCGGTGGTCTCGGTGTTGTACGGGGAGCTCTCGACGGCCGCCGGCTCGGGGGCGCGCAGCTCCATGGTCAGCTCGGGGCTCTCGGCCGCCTTCGCCTCCGCCGCGCGGAGCTCCACCGTCAGCTCGGCGGGCTCGGCAGGCTCGGCTGCTGTCGGCTCGGGCTCGGGCGCGAGGTCGGCCTTGAGGTCGGCCAGGTCGGCCGCGAGCTCCGTCCAGTGCGTCGGCGGCGGAGTCAGGGCGGGCTCCGGCGGGCCGCTCTGCGGCGGGAGCGGCGCGGTGGCCGGGCGGGGCGGCGCAGCGTCCGCGGCCCCGGCGTGCTCGGCGTGCTCGGCGGCTTCCGTGGCCCGCAGCCCGTACGGGTCCGGCCCGCCGTCGGGGTCGTAGGCCCCGGCCGCGAACGGGTCCTGGGCGTAGGTGTCGGTGAGGTACCAGTCGGCGGGCCGCGCGGCCTCCGTGGCGCCGTCCGACTGGTCACGCCCTCGGGCCTGCTGCGGCCGCTGCTCGCTCATGCCACCTCTTCGTCACCGGTGTGGAGCGCCCGGGCGGCGCCGCCTCAGTGACCCACCTTCTCATCACCGGCGGCCCGATCAGTGGCATCTGCGGCGGCTTCCGGCTCCGCGTCCCCGCCGTCCTCCGCGCCGTCCGCCGCGTCCTCGGCGAGCGGCGCGTCCGGGTCCTCCACCGGCTCGCCCGCGCGCTTCTTGCGCTGCAGGTAGAACCGCCCCCCGGCCAGCAGCATCAGCACCGCACCGCCGCCGATGACGTACAGCACGCCCTGGGTCACCGAGGTGACGTCCACCGTGAAGGGCACCGCGTCGCTGTACGGGGCGGCGTCCGGGCCGGTGGTCCAGAGCTGAGCGGTCATCTGGACGGTGCCGTTGACCTGGGCGTGGGCCGGGAAGCGCAGCGTGCGGCTGGTGGAGGCGTCGAGCACCACCGTCTCCGGCACGCCGACGTTGAGGCGGTTCGGCTGCACCGAGGTCAGGCGCAGCTCCAGGTTGCCGACGGCCTGCGACAGGTCGTTCTTGACGCTCACCAGCAGCGTGCCGGAGTCACCTGGGAGAGTGATCACGCTCTTCGCCGGGACCTTGACCGCCGTGATCAGGTTGTGCAGGTACTCCTGCACGCCCTCGCGGTACGCCGCCCCGGCGGTGGTGTCGCTGCGCCAGGCGGTGGACATCGAGCGGAGCATCGCGGCGCTGAACGGGCTGCGCACCCGCTGCGGCTGGGTGAGGATGCGCAGCAGCTGGTCGAGCTGGGACTGCATGTGCATCACGTCGGCCAGCTCCGTGTCGGAGAGCTCGGTGGCCCGTGCCCCGGCCGGGTACTCGACGGGGGAGGTGGCCGCCCCTTCGTCGGGCTTGGCGGCCGCGACGTCGGCCAGCTTCGCCGAGGCCAGCCAGCCGCCCCGCTGGGCCTCCTTGAGCGCCGTGCGCAGCGCGTGGGCGGTGCCCACCGTGAGGTCGCGCGGCGGCATCACCAGCAGGCTCCGCTGGGTGTCCGGCAGCTGCTGGGTGATCGTCATCGTCTCGGCGAGGAACCGCTGGACGGCGGCGGTGACCTCCTTCGGGGTGGTCAGGTCGCGCTGGAAGGGCTCGGAGACTGCCGGGTCGGCGACCACCGCCGTCAGGCCGTTGCCGAGCGGGCGGACGGCGTTCGGGGTGTACTTCAGCGAGGCCGGGTCCGGCAGGCTGGCGCCGTTCACCAGCACCAGGCTGTCCCCGGCGGTGCGGGCCGTCCCCTCGATCGGCTGGTCCAGGTAGCCGCCGTACGGCCAGGCCACGCCCGAGGTGACGTCGGCGGACAGCCGCCCCTCGGCGGTCAGCCGGCCGGCCGTGCCGGCCTTCTGCAGCACGGTGTCCATCCCGGGCAACCCGGCGCCGTTGTGCGCGATCGAGGACAGGTCCGGGTCACCGTACGGGAGCGCGACGATCTGGTTGCCGGGCTTGGTGGCCGCCGCCTTCAGCAGGCCGAGCCAGGTGGTGGCGACGTCCTTGCCGGTGCCGGGCACGGTGTTGTCGTTCTGGGCGGTGTCGCCTGCGGTACCCGGCTTCTGCACCCGGTAGGTGCGGGTCATCGCGTACGCCGCGTCCAGCAGGTCCGGGTCGACCACCCAGGTCAGGTTGGTCAGGTCGTTGCCGGTCTGCACCAGCTCGTAGAGCCGCCCGCCGGGCGCCAGGTCCTTGGTGAGGCTGTCGTCGCGCAGGACGGGCGTCTGCTCGTTGTCCTGCATGGTCTGGGCGACCAGCTCGGGGGAGTGGGTGATCGGCCAGAGGGTGGCGGCCCTGGTCGGGGTGGAGGAGGCCGGGGTGTTGTAGGGGAGGAAGCTGCGGGCGATGCCGAGCGAGTGGCCGCCCTTGAGCGGGGTGCCCTCGTAGACGTCCACCGCGAGCTCGTACGCGCCGGCCTTGGGCAGGTCCAACTGGTCCAGCGGCACGTCCAGGATGAACGAGCGGGTCTGGCCGGGGGCGAGGCCGTCGAGCGACTGCTGCGGGGAGTCGAGATCGACTCCGTCGGTACCGGTCGGGGTGGTGCGGGTGGCGGTCAGGTTGATGTCACTGCGGGTCGCCAGCGGCTCGGACTTCTTCGAGCCGGGCTTGCGGACCGCCAGGCGGGTGTCCGTGAAGGCGGTGCCGCCGGAGTTGGTGACGGTGCCGGTGAGGTGGACCGTCCCGGTGGACTGGTCGGCGAACGCGGGTGTGACGGTGTCGATGCTCACCAGCGCCGGGTACTCGGGGCTCGCCGTGAGGTACGTGTGCACGCCCGGCCCGGCGGCCAGCGCGGGGGCGGTACTGGTGACCAGGGCGGTCAGACCGGCGAGCAGCGCGGTGAAGCGCCGCCCGGTGTGTGCTGTGCGCTTCGTCCGGTCGCTCACGCGCTCAGCCCTCGCCGTTTCTCGATCAGTCCGTGGGGTGGGCACAGCTCGCTCGGCCCGGGCGTGGCTGCGGAGCTGACGAGGCACCGGGCCGGTGCGTGTCCCACCGGCATGGTAACGACGTGGTGCGGCTCGCAGTGTTGCGGGCCCTGGGCTGAGCCCACCCGGGGAGCGGCGCCCGGAGGAAACGGACGGGCGGTGGGGCGGCCCGGGCACGTACCCTTGTGTGCCGTGTCCACTGCCAAAGAGCCCCTCGCCCAGTCCAGCGCCGATAGTGCCGGTACCACCCACTCCGGCCCCGTGTCCGTACCGGGGCTGAGCCAGGCGCAGGCCATGGGTCTGCAGGAGCTGCTCCGGGTCTCCCCGGTCGCCGACGAGATCGCCCGCCGCTTCGAGGCGGCCGGGCACCGGCTGGCCCTGGTCGGCGGCTCGGTGCGGGACGCACTGCTCGGCCGGCTCGGCAACGACCTCGACTTCACCACCGACGCCCGGCCCGAGCAGGTGCTCAAGCTGGTGCGCGGCTGGGCGGACGCCGTCTGGGACGTGGGCATCGCCTTCGGCACCGTCGGTGCCCGGAAGGACACCTCGGACGGCAGTTTCCTGATCGAGATCACCACCTACCGCTCCGAGGCGTACGACCGCACCTCGCGCAAGCCCGAGGTCACCTACGGCGACACCATCGAGCAGGATCTCGTCCGGCGGGACTTCACCGTCAACGCGATGGCCGTCGACCTGCCCGGACGGGGCTTCGTCGACCCGCACCACGGCCTGGAGGACTTGGAGGCCCGGGTGCTGCGCACCCCCGCCACCCCCGAGGAGTCCTTCTCCGACGACCCGCTGCGGATGATGCGGGCCGCCCGCTTCGCCGCCCAGCTGGACTTCACCCCGGCCCCCGAGGTGGTCGCGGCGATGACCGCGATGGCCGAGCGGATCACCATCGTCTCGGCGGAGCGGGTGCAGGCCGAGCTCAACAAGCTGCTGCTCGCCGCCCACCCCGTGAAGGGCCTGCGCCTGCTGGTCGACACCGGGCTCGCCGGGTACGTGCTGCCCGAGCTCCCGGCGCTGCAGCTCGAGGCCGACGAGCACCACCGCCACAAGGACGTCTACGAGCACTCGCTGACGGTGCTCGAGCAGGCCATCGACCTCGAGCAGGACGGCCCTGACCTGGTGCTGCGCCTGGCCGCGCTGCTGCACGACATCGGCAAGCCGCGCACCCGCCGCTTCGAGTCCGACGGCCGGGTCTCCTTCCACCACCACGAGGTGGTCGGCGCGAAGATGACCCGCAAGCGGATGCGGGAGCTCAAGTACTCCAAGGAGATGATCGAGGAGGTCTCCCGCCTGGTCGAGCTCCACCTCCGCTTCCACGGCTACGGCGGCGGGGAGTGGACGGACTCGGCGGTGCGGCGGTACGTGACCGACGCCGGCCCGCTGCTCGAGCGCCTGCACAAGCTGACCCGCTCGGACTGCACCACGCGCAACAAGCGCAAGGCGGCGGCGCTCTCCCGGACGTACGACTCCCTGGAGGTCCGGATCGGCGAGCTCAAGGAGCAGGAGGAGCTCGACGCGATCCGCCCCGCGCTGGACGGCAACGAGATCATGACCCTGCTCGAGCTCAAGCCGGGGCCGGTGGTGGGGAAGGCCTACAAGCACATGCTGGAGCTCCGGCTCGAGCACGGGCCGATGGAGCACGACGCGGCGGTGGCGGCCCTGCGCGAGTGGTGGGCGGCGCAGCAGTAGTTCGATTCGGGTCGGTTTTTCGATTTTCAATGGATCGAGTGTGAGTTCCTTTAGCAACTCCGCTCGAATGTGCGGTACTCATCGGTAGGTCGTACTGGCTGATCAGTGGCCTCGTTGCTCCATCCGAGGGGCGGGAAGGTCCCGCTTCCTCGGAAGGAGAACTGATCATGGCCATCGATACCGTGCTGCTGGAGTCCCCGACCATGCGCGCGACGGTCGCCGACCGCGTCGAGGTCCTCGACAAGGTCCGGGCGCTCGTCATGCTCCCGGACGGGATGCACGTCACGACGCAGGGCGTCGCGCAGTACTTCGAGGTGGACATCCAGGCGATCCACTCCCTGGTCTTCGACCACAAGGCCGAGCTGGAGAGCAACGGCTACTCGGTCGTCTCGGGGCAGCGGCTGAGCTCCTTCAAGGAGCTCAGTGCACTGTCGCCCAGGGTGAAGTCGCTCGGCGTGTTCACGCGACGGGCGGTGCTGAACGTCGCGATGCTGCTGCGGGACAGCGAGGTGGCCCGGCAGGTGCGGTGCTACCTGCTGGACGCCGAGGAGAACAGGTGGCGCCAGCCTGTGGACAACCCCTCCGGAGGGGTTGTGGACAACCCGCCGTTCGCGCCGGGGAGCGTCGACGAGGCGGTCGCCCGGGTCTCGGAGCGGGTGGTGCGGAACGTCATCCACACCTCGGTCACGCCGCTGCTGAACGCGCTGATCGTGGAGGTCGGCAACAACAGCCGCAAGCTGGACGCGATGGGCGACCGGGTCGACCGGCTGGAGCGGATCGTGCTGGACGACGAGGAGAAGGCGATCGCCCGGCGGCGGCAGCGGCTCCTCCGTGCCATGGACGAGGGCAAGGATGTCGAGGAGCTGCTCGGCTGAGGTGCTCCCTCTGAACTGAGTTGCCCGAAGCAGCGCAGTTCAGAGAGCTGTGGAAATTGAAGCTTCACATACTTCCTTCAAGGAAGTATGTGAAGCTTCAACCACTTCGCCGCGCTGCGCGCCAGTACAGCCCCGCCGTCGCCGCGTAGACGACCGCCACCCCGACGACCACACCCGCCGAGCGCCCGTTCAGCGGCAGCACCAGGGCTGTCACTCCCGCTGCCGCCACGAACGCCAGGTTGAAGAGCACGTCGTAGATCGCGAAGACCCGGCCCCGGAACTCGTCCTCCACAGCCTCCTGCACGAGCGTGTCGGCGCAGATCTTGGTGCCCTGGGTGACGATGCCGAGCAGGAGGGCGGTCAGGAGGGCGGGGCCGGGGGCGAAGAGGAGGCCGAGGGTGGGGACGAAGAGGGCGGCGAGGGCGGAGCAGGTGGTTAGCCAGCCGGGGATGCCGAGGCGGCGGCTGCACCAGGGGCTGATCACGGCGGCGAGGAAGAAGCCGAGGGCGGAGACCGCGAGGGTCTTGCCGAGGGTGGCCATGCCGGCGGCGGTGTCGCCGGGGTCGTTGAAGGTGTAGCGGGAGAGCATCAGCACGACGACGACCAGGACGCCGTAGCAGAACCGGGAGAGGGTGACGGCGGCCAGCGCGTGCACGGCGGGGCGGCAGTCGCGGAGCAGGTGGTGGACGCCTTCTGTGAGGTCGTGGGCGGCCTCGCCAATGGCCCGGTGCAGCGGAGGGTGGTCGGTGCGGGCGTCCGGGCCGAGCAGGTCGGGGGCCATCCGGCGGGCGGACAGGGAGGCGGAGAGGTAGAGCAGGGCGGCCAGCGTGACCAGGGCGGCGTCGGCGGTCTTGCCGGGCGGGAGCACCAGGTGGACCAGGAAGCCGATCCCGCCACCGGAGGCCGCGGCGACGGTGCCGAGGGTGGGGGAGAGCGAGTTGGCGGTGACGAGCTGCTCGGGCTCGACCACCCGGGGGAGGGCGGCGGAGAGCCCGGCCAGGATGAATCGGTTGAGCGCCGTCACCAGCAGGGCCGCGCCGAAGAACAGCCACTCCGGTGCGTGGGCCAGCAGCAGCCCGCCGGTGATCAGGCCGAGCCCGAAGCGGGCGAGGTTGCCGAGGTAGAGCACCTGGCGCCGCCGCCAGCGGTCGAGGAGGACACCGGCGAAGGGGCCGATCGCCGAGAACGGCAGCAGCAGCACCGCGAGCATCGAGGCGATGTCGGCCGGGCTGGCCTGCCGCTCGGGGGAGAAGATCACGTAGGAGGCGAGCGAGACCTGGAAGACCCCGTCGGAGAGCTGGGAGAGCACCCGGGCCGTCAGCAGCCGCCGGAAGTCGCGGCCGCGCAGCAGCCCTCCCAGGGTGGCGCTGCTCGGACGCCGGGTGTCACCGGGGGCGGTGCTGCTGTTCTCCGTGAGGGCCACCCGCCCAGGGTGCCATGCCTCCTGCCGGTGTTTCACGTGAAACATGACGTAAACCGGGAGGTACCGGCCCCGGACAGCCCGAAGGGTCCAGGTGCGGAAGCACCTGGACCCTTCGAGGGAGATCAAACGAGCTCAGCGCTCAGCGCTCGACAGCGAGCAGGCTTCGCTGCGCTCAGCGCTCAGCGCTCGACAGCGAGCAGGCTTCGCTGCGCTCAGCGCTCGACCTCGCCACGGATGAACTTCTCGACGTTCTCCTTGGCCTCGTCGTCGAAGTACTGAACCGGCGGCGACTTCATGAAGTAGGAGGACGCGGAGAGGATCGGGCCGCCGATGCCGCGGTCCTTGGCGATCTTCGCGGCACGGACGGCGTCGATGATGACACCGGCCGAGTTCGGGGAGTCCCAGACCTCGAGCTTGTACTCGAGGTTCAGCGGGACGTCGCCGAAGGCGCGACCCTCGAGGCGGACGTACGCCCACTTGCGGTCGTCGAGCCACGCGACGTAGTCGGACGGGCCGATGTGGACGTTCTTGGCGCCCATGTCACGGTCGCGGATCTGCGAGGTGACGGCCTGGGTCTTGGAGATCTTCTTGGACTCCAGGCGCTCGCGCTCGAGCATGTTCTTGAAGTCCATGTTGCCGCCGACGTTCAGCTGCATGGTGCGCTCGAGGATGACACCGCGGTCCTCGAAGAGCTTCGCCATCACGCGGTGCGTGATGGTGGCGCCGACCTGCGACTTGATGTCGTCACCGACGATCGGCACGCCGGCCTCGGTGAACTTGTCCGCCCACTCCTTGGTGCCGGCGATGAACACCGGGAGGGCGTTCACGAAGGCGACCTTGGCGTCGATGGCGCACTGGGCGTAGAACTTGGCGGCCTTCTCCGAGCCGACCGGCAGGTAGCAGACCAGGACGTCGACAGCGGCGTCCTTCAGGGCCTGGACGACGTCGACCGCGGCCTCGTCGGACTCCTCGATGGTCTCGAGGTAGTACTTGCCCAGGCCGTCGAGGGTGTGGCCACGCTGCACGGTGACGCCGGTCGGCGGCACGTCGCAGATCTTGATGGTGTTGTTCTCGGAGTTGCCGATGGCATCGGCCAGGTCGAAGCCGACCTTCTTGGCATCGACGTCGAACGCGGCGACGAACTCCACGTCACTGACGTGGTAGTCGCCGAACTGAACGTGCATCAGCCCGGGGACCTTGCCGGCCGGGTCGGCGTCCTTGTAGTACTCGACACCCTGCACCAGCGACGCGGCGCAGTTACCGACGCCCACGATGGCTACGCGAACCGAACCCATTCCGGTTGCTCCCTGTGTTCTCATGAGGCCCGCCGGGGAGGCGGTACTCAGCTCAACTTCTGTTCTGACTGGTCGACGGGCGCGCACGGCGCCCGCTCGGTGCCACGCGCTCGGGCGGCAGGGCCGCCTGGCGTGCGTGGCGTCAGCGCTCCATGGCGGAGCGCCCCGGGCGGTCGTGCGGTGGCCTCGGCGGGTCCGATGACCCGGCCTCCTGGCCACGGCCGTCCGAAGTACTGGGGTCGGTGGCGGAGGGCCCGCCCCGACCGGTGCGGTTGGCCCGCTCGGTCTCGATCAGCTCGTTCAGCCAGCGGACCTCGCGCTCGACCGATTCGAGACCGTGCCGCTGGAGCTCGAGCGTGTAGTCGTCGAACCGCTCGCGGGTGCGGGCGATGGAGCTGCGCATCCGCTCCAGCCGCTCCTCCAGCCTGCTGCGACGGCCCTCCAGCACGCGCATCCGCACCGCCCGGTCGGTCTGACCGAAGAACGCGAAGTGCACGCCGAAGTGCTCGTCCTCCCAGGCGTCCGGCCCGGAGTCGGCGAGCAGCTCCTCGAAGCGCTGCTTGCCGTCGGGGGAGAGCCGGTAGACGATCTTCGACCGCTTGCCGTTGAGCGCGGTGGCGGGGACGTACTCGATGTCCGGGTTGTCCTCGACCAGGAAGCCCTGGGCCACCAGGCTCTTCAGGCAGGGGTAGAGCGTGCCGTATGAGAAGGCACGGAACGATCCGAGCAGCACGTTGAGCCGCTTGCGGAGCTCGTACCCGTGCATCGGGGCGTCGTGGAGGAGGCCGAGAACGGCGAATTCCAGCACTCCGGAGCGCCTGCTCATCCTGCCCGTACCTCCCACCCTGTCACCGGCTCCGGTGCGGTCGCACCGGTTATGCCGCCTCGATGTATCGGCTCGATATATCGAGAACAGTAAACCTGGGTCACGAAACGGGCAAGGGGGGCTCGCGTGAATGTGATCACGTGGGCTTGGACAGTGCGTCAGATCGTGCCCGCGCGGCGGCGGGAGGCCGTGTCGGCGGGGTAGAACGCAACGGGCAGGTAATGATCTGGCGGCGGTCTGTACGCCTATGCGACAGATGCCCGATTAGTACGTAATTACAGGTGCGTACGCTGTCGCGTGTGCACGAGGACCACCTCCCGGGGACTAGGCGGTTGCGGGCATCGGAAGTGAACCCTGCCCTCAGGCCTGAGTGGCCTGACCGAGGAGTTGCTGGAAGATGAGCGAACACCGGCGGAGGTCGTCCAACCCGGGCGGCGGTGAGCAGCCTCCCGGCCGTGGTGGCCCGGACGGGCGCCCCTATGCCTACGGCACCCCGCCCGAGGGCGCGCCCCGCTACGACCGCCCGGCTCCGGGCCCCCGTGAGACGGCGCAGCAGCCCCGGCTGACCAGGGCCGAGATGCGCAAGCAGGCGGGCGGCAAGGGCGGCCGCTCCGGCGGCGGCCGTGGCAACGGCGGCGGCCCGGGCGGTCCCGGCGGTCCGGGCGGTCCGGGCGGTCCCGGTGGCCCTGGCGGCCGGTCCGGCGGCCGGGGCAAGGGCGGTGGCCCGAGCGGTCCCCGCAAGAAGCGCTTCATCGACTACCCCCGCTTCGGCAAGCAGGGCGTCTGGCGCTGGATGCCGTCCTGGAAGCAGGTGCTGTCGGCCTTCGTGCTCTTCTTCGGCAGCTGCGTGGCGGCTGTCGGCATCGCGTACGCGACCACCGACATCCCCAAGCTGAACGACCTGGTCCACGACCAGAACAACATCTACTACTGGGCCGACGGCTCGGAGATGACGCGCCAGGGCTCGACCAACCGTCAGGTGGTCCAGCTCGACAGCATCAGCCCGAACGCCCAGAAGGCGGTGATCGCGGCCGAGAACGAGAGCTTCGAGACCGACACCGGCATCGACCCCAAGGGCATCGCCCGCGCCGTCTACAACATGGCGACCGGCGGCCAGACCCAGGGTGGCTCGACCATCACCCAGCAGTACGTGAAGAACGCCTACCTGAGCCAGGAACAGACCCTGAGCCGCAAGGTGGACGAGCTCTTCATCACGCTCAAGGTCAACCAGAAGCTGACCAAGCCGGAGATCCTCACCGGCTACCTCAACACCAGCTGGTTCGGCCGCGGCTCCACCGGCATCGAGGCCGCCGCCGAGTCGTACTACAACGTGAAGGCCAAGGACCTGGACGTCTGCCAGAGCGCCATGCTGGCCGGCCTCCTCAAGGGCGCCAACCTGTACGACCCCTCGCTGAACCCGCAGAACAAGCAGCGCATGGTGGAGCGGTGGAACTGGATCCTCGGCCGGATGGTGATCACCAAGGCGATCACCCCGGAGGAGAAGGCCAAGTGCACGACCTTCCCTGACCCGGCCCCGAAGCGGCCGGCGGCCAACATGAACGGCCAGATCAGCTACATGGTCGACATGGCCAACAACTTCGTCGAGACCAAGGACAAGACGATCACCGACGCGACCCTGGCCAAGGGTGGCTACCAGATCTGGACGACCTTCGACAAGGGCAAGACCGCCGCCCTGGAGAAGGCCGTCAACGACGTCAAGTCCGAGGCGCTGGACCCGCAGAAGCGGCCCAAGTTCGACACCTTCGTGCAGGTCGGCGCCGCCTCGGTGGTGCCCAATGACGGTGCGATCGTCGCCATCTACGGCGGTGACGGGGTGGAGAACAAGCACTACACCAACAACGCCGACGGTCACGGTGTCCCGGTCGGTTCGACCTTCAAGCCCTTCGTGCTGGCCACCGCGATGCAGAAGGGCGTGCTGACCAAGAAGACCGACGACGGCCAGCCCACCCGGATCAACGCCAGCAGCCTCTACCTGGCCGACGACATGGCGCCGATCTACAAGGCGGACGGCTCGCCCGCCATCGGCGACGACGGCAAGCCGTACCACCAGAGGAACGACAGCCCCGGTGACAAGGGCTACGTGCCGCTGAAGACGGCCATGCAGTACTCGTACAACGTGCCGTTCGTGCAGCTCGGCCAGGACGTCGGCAACGACAACGTCAAGGCACTGGCGATGGACATGGGCCTGACCGGCCCGTTCGCGCCCACCACCTCGCTCACCTTCCCGCTCGGCACCTCGACCCCGAGCGCGATCCGGATGGCCTCGGCCTACTCGGTCTTCGCCGCCCGGGGCCTGCAGACGGACCCGTACTCGGTCAGCAAGCTGGTCAAGGACGGCGTGGTGCAGCACGGCTTCGACAAGCCGAAGGCCAAGCAGGTGATCGAGCAGGCCGTCGCGGACAACATCACCGACGTGCTGGAGAACGTGGCGCAGCACGGTACCGGTACCAAGACCAACGCCCTGGGCCGTCCGGTCGCGGGCAAGACCGGTACCACCGACGCCGGCACCTCGGCCTGGTGGGTGGGCTACACCCCGCAGCTGACCACCTCCGTCGGTATGTGGCGTGAGCAGCCGGGCAACCCCGGTCTGCTCTCGCTGGACGGCACCGCCGGGCACACCTCGGTGCACGGTGGTGACTTCCCGACCGACATCTTCACCCGGTACATGAAGGTCGCCCTGGACGGCCAGGAGAAGATGCCGTTCCCCGACCCGGAGCCGATCGGGCAGGCCGTCAACTCCTCGGGCGCGCCGTCCACCGAGTCGCCCTCGGCCTCGCCGACCGACTCGCAGTCGGCCACCGCCCCGGCCAGCAGCGCGCCGGCGACCACGCCGAGCCCGAGCAGCAGCAAGACCGGTGGCAAGCCCACCGACTCGCCGAGCTCCTCGCCGACCTGCTTCCTCGGCCTGTGCGAGAGCATGACCCCGGCGCCGACCAGGACCAAGCCCGGCAAGCCCACCAGCACACCGACCGACACCACGAGCCCGGCCGCCGGTGGCGGCGGAGCGGGCAACGTCGGTTCACCCGGCTGAGCAGCGGAGGGATGAGGAAGGGCGCGGCGCATGCCGCGCCCTTCGTTCATCTGCCCCTCCGTCACTGCCGGTCCGCACGGGATATGGCGACCAGCCTCTTCGTCCGCCCAGGAATCGTGCGGCATCATGTCCGCCATGACGTCGAGCGAGCGTGACGAAGCTGCCGTGGCCACGATGGGGCCGCCGCCGGGCACCGTGGTCGTCCCGGCGGACGAGGATCCGATCGCCGCCGCGGGCAGCGAGGTGCTCGGCGGGCCGCCCGGCCGGCGCGCGCTGCTCGGGGTCTCCTGGTGGGTGCCGGCCCGATTCCTGGCCGTCGCGGTGATCATCACCTCGGTGCTCGGCATGGTGCAGAAGCTGCCCTGCTACGACGGCGCCTGGTTCCACGGTGCCGCCGCCCAGTACACCCACGCCTGCTACAGCGACATCCCGCATCTCTTCACCGGCCGCGGCTTCGCCGCCGGGCTCCACCCGTACCTCGACAGGCTCCCGCAGCCCTCCCCGGACATGCAGTACCTGGAGTACCCGGTGCTGACCGGGCTCTTCATGCAGGTCGCCGCCTGGCTGACGCCGGCGGGCGGCACCGGCGAGGCCCGCGAGCAGTGGTTCTGGATGATCAACGCCGGCATGCTGATGATCTGCGCGGTGGTGATCGTGGTCGCGCTCAGCCGCACCCACCGCCGCCGCCCCTGGGACGCGCTGCTGTTCGCCCTGGCTCCCTGCCTGGCCCTGGACTCGACCGTCAACTGGGACCTGCTCGCCGTCGCCCTGGCCGCCGTGGCGATGGCCTACTGGTCGGGCGGCCGCCCCGGCTGGTCCGGTGTGTTCATCGGCCTGGCCACCGCCGCCAAGCTCTACCCCGTCCTGCTGCTCGGCCCGCTCCTGGTGCTCTGCTGGCGGGCCGGCCGCTGGCGCGAGTTCGGCGCGGCCGCCGGGGGCACGGCGCTGGCCTGGCTGGTGGTGGACCTGCCGATCATGATCGCAAATTGGCAGGGCTGGGCCACCTTCTACACCTTCAGCCAGGGCCGCAAGGAGGACTACGGCTCCTTCTGGCTGATCCTGATGCAGACCCGCAACGAGCAGCTGAGCACCCTCAACACCTGGATCGCCATCCTGCTGGTCCTGGCCTGCCTGGCGATCGGCTGGCTCGCGCTCTCCGCCCCGCGCCGCCCGCGCTTCGCCCAGCTGGCTTTCCTGGTGGTGGCCGCCTTCGTGCTCACCAACAAGGTCTACTCGCCGCAGTACGTGCTCTGGCTGATCCCGCTGGCCGCGCTCGCGCGCCCGCGCTGGCGGGACTTCCTGATCTGGCAGGCCGCCGAGGCGCTCTACTTCCTCGGGATCTGGTCCTACCTGGCCTCGATCAGCGACTCCAAGCAGCACGGCATCGGCCTGGACTGGTACCACTTCGCCATCGCACTGCACCTGATCGGCACGCTCTACCTGTGCGCGGTGGTGGTCCACGACATTCTGCGCCCCGAGCGCGACCCCGTGCGCTGGGACGGCAGTGACGACCCCTCGGGCGGCGTCCTCGACGAGGCCCCGGACGTCTTCGTGCTCGGCGCCGCCCGGCGGCTGCAGGAGGAGGAGACGTACGAGGAGTTCCGCCTCGCCGACCTCGACTGGGCCAAGCCCGTCGCCCACGAGGACCGCGAAGAGGTCTAGGGACGGGACCCTAGCGGTCGACCACCCGGTCGAAGTGGGTGGTGGTGTGCCGGGTGTTCAGCGGGAGCTCGTCACCGATCACCGGGGGCTTGGTGTCACCGGGCAGGAAGAGGATGCTCACCTGCATGTGCGGCGGCTCGGCGAACCAGAGCTGACGCCCTGTCCAGGAGTACGGCGAGAGGGTGCGGTTCACGGTGGCCAGGCCCGCCCGGGCCAGGCCCTTGGCCCGCGGCACCATGCCGTGCAGGTACTTCGGGGCCTCCAGGCCGACGCCGTGCGCCGTGCCGCCGGTGACCACCAGCAGGTGCCCGTCCGAGGGCGCCCGGTGCTGGCGGTAGCCGTACCGGTCGCCCTTGACGATGGGCGTCACGTCGAGCACGGTGGCCCGGGCGGTCAGCGCGCCCGGGTCGCCCAGCCAGAGCCGGGTGCCGATCCGGGAGCGGAAGTCCGTCCCCGGGAACCGCGCGGCGAGCCGGGCCACCCCCGCCGCGCCGAGGTGGCTGAGGAAGACGGTGCCGGTGGGCAGCCCGGCCGCCGCGACTGCCTCGACCCAGCCGGTCACCTCGGCCACCGACGCTTCGTCACCGGGGGCCTCACCCGGCCGGTCCAGCGGCAGGTGCAGCGCGAAGCCCTCGAACACCACCCCGTCCATCGGCAGTCTGGGCAGGTCCGCCGGAGCGATCCCGTGCCGCCGCATGCTCGTCATGCACTCCACCACCACCCGGCTCCCGGGCGGCAGCGCGCGCAGCGCCTCGAGGTGCGCCACCGTCCGGATCACCCGCGCGGGCAGCTCGGCCTGGTCCTCGCCGGCCCGGTACGGCGTCAGCACCAGGACGTCACCACGGAAGTGGTCGAGCACCGCCGCGGCCTCCGCCGCCGTCCCCACCGCGAGCAGCGGGGTGCCGAGCAGCTCGGCCTCCGCCGCCAGCCGGGCGTTGCCCAGCCCGTACCCGTTCCCCTTGGCCACCGGCACCAGGCCGGGGAACTCGGCCAGCACGGCGCGTTGGTGGGCCCGCCAACGGGCGGTGTCCACGGCGAGCGAGAGGGTCATCGGTGTACTCCCGAGAGCTAGGACGTTCAGCGGCGCGACATGTAGAGGTCGAGCGCCTTGTGCAGCAGCTTGTTGAGCGGGAAGTCCCACTCGCCCAGGTACTCGGCGGCCTGGCCGCCGGTGCCGACCTTGAACTGGATCAGGCCGAAGAGGTGGTCGTCCTCGTCGAGGGTGTCGCTGATCCCGCGCAGGTCGTAGATCCCGGCGCCGAGCGCGTACGCGTCGCGCATCATCCGCCACTGGATCGCGTTGGAGGGCTTCACCTCGCGCTTGTGGTCGGCCGAGGCGCCGTAGGAGTACCAGACGTGCTCGCCGACGGTGAGCATCGTGGTCGCGGCCAGCGGCTCGCCCTCGTGGTAGGCCAGGTAGAGCCGCATCCGGTCCGGGCCCTCGGCCGCCAGCGCCTTCCACATCCGCTGGAAGTAGGCGAGCGGGCGCGGGGTGAAGCCGTCCCGCTGGGCCGTCACCACATAGAGCTGGTGGAAGACCGCGAGGTCCTCGTAGCCGCCCTGGACGACCTCGACCCCGCTCTTCTCGGCCTTCTTGATGTTGCGCCGCCAGAGCTGGTTGAAGCCGCGCTGGATGTCGTCCAGCGAGCGGTTGGCCAGCGGCACCTGGAAGACGTACCGCGGCTGGACGTCGCCGAAGCCGGCCCCGCCGTCCTCGCCCTGCAGCCAGCCGGCCTTGCGCAGCCGGTCGGCCACCTCGAAGGCGCGCGGCTCGTACCAGCTCGGCTCGACGTCCCGCAGGCGCTTGGCCTCCTTGCCGGCGATCGCGTCCTTGATGGTCGGCGCGTCCCAGCGGCGGATCACCACCGGCGGGCCCATCTTCACCGAGAACGCGCCCTGGGCCTTGAGGTGCGCGAGCATCGGCTGCAGCCACTGCTCGAGGTCGCGGTCGAACCAGTCGATCACCGGCCCCTCGGGCAGGTAGGCCAGGTAGCGCTTGACCTTCGGCAGCTGCCGGTAGAGCACCAGCCCCACGCCGACCAGCTGCCCCTGGGCGTCGAACCAGCCGATGCTCTCCGAGCGCCACTCGGCCTTCACATCGCCCCAGGAGGGCACCTGCATGTGACTGGCGGACGGGCGCTCGCCGATGAACGCCAGGTGCTCCTCGCGGGTGATCGTCCTCAGGCGCAGGCTCATGCTGGGGTGTTCCTCCTCGGTCGGCCGGTCGAGAGTGACCCTATCGCCCGAATGGTCCGTTTCTCGGGCGGCCGACGCGGCGGCGCTCTCCTCACGAAACCCGAGTGCAGGTCCAAGACGTGAGGAGAGCGCCTCAAGTTACGCCGTCCGGGCTAACAGCCCGCCGGTTCACCCGATCAGCCCGCCATGGGCGAGACCGATCCCGAGCCCGAAGGCGGCGGCGCCGAGCGCGATCACCGTGACGAACCGCTCCGCGGTGGTGACCGAGACGAACTGGCTCCACAGGCCGGTCACCACACCGGCCAGGCCGGTCCAGGAACTCAGCATGTGCACGCTGTGGAAGAAGGAGCTGATGAAGGCCAGCAGCCCGAACACCACGGTCAGGCCGACCAGGGTGTTCTCACGGGGGTGCGGATGGCCGTCGGTGTTGAGGGTCAGGGCCGGCATGCGGCGGACGGTCTGTGCCATGAAGGACCCACCTCCTGAGGAGGAAGACGTGCCGTTCGGTACCCACCGGGCACCGCTTCGACCAGATTGCGGCGATTGGGGCGTGGATCACAAGCCCTATGCGTTTTGTTCGGCCGTACGGGTGCAGGTAGGCTGTGCGGTCTGCACTGGTGTAGTTGTGCCCCCGTCTGCCCTCCGGCAGGCCAGGCACTGTCACACGGCACCAGTGTCGACGCTGCACAACCCTCCTGCCACGGAGAGACCGTGGCCGTTGAGTCCAAAGGAGGTGGGTTTCTCATGCGTCACTACGAGCTGATGGTGATCCTCGACCCCTCGGTCGAGGAGCGCGCTGTCGCCCCCCTGATCGAGAACTTCATGGCTGTCGTCCGCAACGGCGGCGGCAAGGTCGAGAAGATCGACACCTGGGGCCGTCGTCGTCTGGCCTACGAGATCAACAAGCAGTCCGAGGGCATCTACTCGGTCATCGACCTCAAGGCCACCCCTGAGGTCGTCAAGGAGCTCGACCGCCAGCTTGGCCTGAGCGAGTCGGTTCTGCGGACCAAGGTCCTGCGCCCGGACACCCACTGAGCCACTTCCTGACGCCCTAGGCGTCGGGTTGGTTCACGCCCGGTGTTTCACGTGAAACATCCGGGCGAGCACCGCAGAACTTCTTTCCGAGAGGTCATCACCACCATGGCAGGCGAGACCGTCATCACCCTCGTCGGCAATCTCGTCGACGACCCCGAGCTGCGCTTCACCCCGTCGGGTGCCGCGGTCGCCAAGTTCCGCATCGCTTCGACGCCGCGGACCTTCGACCGTCAGACCAACGAGTGGAAGGACGGCGAGAGCCTCTTCCTCACGTGCAACGTCTGGCGTCAGCCCGCGGAGAACGTCGCCGAATCGCTGCAGCGCGGCATGCGCGTCATCGTGCAGGGCCGACTGCGCCAGCGGTCTTACGAGACCAAGGAAGGCGAGAAGCGCACGGTCTTCGAGGTCGAGGTCGACGAGGTCGGTCCGAGCCTGCGTTCCGCCACCGCCAAGGTCACCCGGGCCAACCGGTCCGGTGGTCAGGGCGGTCCCGGTGGTGGCTTCGGTGGCGGCGGCGGCCAGGGCGGTTACGGCGGCGGCCAGCAGGGCGGCGGTTGGGGTGGCCCGCAGGGCAACTCCGGCGGTCAGTCCGGCCCCTCCGACGACCCGTGGGCGTCCAGTGCTCCCTCTGGTGGAAACCAGGGTGGCGGCGGCTGGGGTGCCCCGTCCGGCGGCGGCTACTCGGAAGAGCCCCCGTTCTAAACGGGAGCCAGTAGTTCCAAGCGGTATGGCGCCGGCCCTCGGGCCCGGCGAACGCTGACAGATTTCGTAATCACAGGAGCAAACGATGGCGAAGCCGCCTGCTCGCAAGCCTAAGAAGAAGGTTTGCGTCTTCTGCAAGGACAAGGTCAACTACGTTGACTACAAGGACACGAACCTGCTTCGCAAGTTCATCTCCGACCGCGGCAAGATCCGCGCCCGCCGGGTCACCGGCAACTGCACCCAGCACCAGCGTGACGTCGCCACGGCCGTGAAGAACAGCCGTGAGATGGCGCTGCTGCCCTACACCTCCACCACGCGCTAAGAGAGGGTGACCGAAACATGAAGATCATCCTCACGCACGAGGTTCCCGGTCTCGGCTCGGCCGGCGAGGTCGTCGAGGTCAAGGACGGTTACGCCCGTAACTTCCTGGTCCCGCGTGGCTTCGCCATCCGCTGGACCCGCGGTGGCCAGAAGGACGTCGACGCCATCCGTCGCGCCCGCAAGATCCACGAGATCCAGACCCTCGAGGCTGCCAACGAGATCAAGGGCCAGCTCGAGGGCCTGCAGGTCAAGCTGGCCGTTCGCTCCGGCGACGCCGGCCGCCTGTTCGGCTCGGTGACGCAGGCCGACGTCGTGGAGGCCATCAAGGCCGCCAACGGCCCGGTCGTGGACAAGCGCGCCGTCGCGATCGCCTCGCCGATCAAGACCGTGGGCACCCACCGCGTCTCGGTCAAGCTGCACGCCGATGTCCAGGCCAACCTGGACGTCGCCGTCGTCGGTGCCTGAGCTCTCCGAGCCCAGGCCGAGCTGACTCGGCTGTGAGGGCCGGGTTCCCCTTCGGGGGAGCCCGGCCCTTCGCCTTTCCGGTCCCTTCCCGCTCAGGCCCGGACGGCTGGTTCAGGCCCGGACGGCGCCCGGGACGGCCCACGCGCCCGTACGGAAGCGGTGCCAGAGCAGGGCGGCCCGGGTGAGCATGAACAGGTTCATCGCCCACCAGAGCCCGGCCAGGCCGAGCCCCAGGGCCGGTACGGCGAACGCGGCCGGGGTGAAGACCACCAGGTTGGCGAGCATCGCCCAGGCCAGGTAGGTGCCGTCCCCGGCGCCCATCAGCACCCCGTCCAGCACGAAGACCAGCCCGCCGACCGGCTGGGTGAGCGCGGCCAGCAGCAGGGCGGTGCCCAGCTGGTGCCGGACCGCCGGGTCGGTGGTGAACAGCGGTACGTACAGCGGCCGGGCCAGCACCAGCGCCAGCCCGAGCAGCACCCCCGAGCCGATGCCCCACTGCACCATCCGCCGGGCGGCGGCCCGGGTGCCCGGCAGGTCGCCGGCGCCCAGGTAGCGGCCGATGATGGCCTGCCCGGCGATCGCGATGGCGTCCAGCGCGAAGGCCAGGAAGCCCCAGATGGTCATGGTGATCTGGTGCGCCGCGATCCGGGTGTCACCCAGCCCGGCGGCCACGGCGGTGGCGATCACCAGCACCGCGCGCAGGCTCAGGGTGCGGATCAGCAGCGGCCCGCCGGCCCGGGCGCAGGCCCGGATGCCGGCTGCGTCCGGCCGCAGGCTCGCCCCGGCCCGGCGGGCGCCGCGGACCACCACGACCAGGTACGCGGCGGCCATCCCGGTCTGCGCGATCACCGTGCCCCAGGCCGAGCCGGCCACGCCGAGCCCGGCGCCGTAGACCAGCCCGAGGTTCAGCGCGATGTTGGCGCCGAAGCCGCCGATCGCCACCAGCAGCGGGGTGCGGGTGTCCTGGAAGCCGCGCAGCACGCCGGTGGCGGCCAGCACCATCAGCATCCCCGGGATGCCCAGTGCGCTGATCCGCAGATAGGTGACCGCGTACGGCGCGGCGGTCGGGGAGGCGCCGAGGGCGTCGGCCGCCTGCGGGGCCAGCAGCAGGGCGGCCGCGGCCACGCCGACGGAGAGCAGCAGGGCGAGCCAGATGCCGTCCATGCCCTGCTGCACGGCCGCCCGGCGGTCCCCGGCGCCGATCCGGCGGGCCACGGCCGCCGTGGTCGCGTACGCCAGGAAGACGAAGACCCCGGTCGCGGTGGAGAGCAGGGTCGCGGCGACGCCGAGACCGGCCAGCTGGGCGGTGCCGAGGTGGCCGACGATCGCGGAGTCGGCGAGCAGGAAGAGCGGCTCGGCGACGAGTGCGCCGAAGGCCGGGACGGCCAGGGCGAGAATCTCGCGGTCGTGGCGGCGCCGGTCCTGTGGGCGGGGAGCGGGGGCGGTGGTCACCGGGTCAGCCTACTCATCCACAGGTAATGAGCGCTATGGCCTATTGGGGATTACGTCACAAGCTGTGGACAGTGGTGGGCGACTGCTCCGCGGGAGTGAGCGCGGGGCTGTGTGAAGAATTTCTCATGCACAGCCGGTGGAGGGAGTATTTGCAGGTCAGAGCGTTGACGCCGAGTAGATCGTGTGGTTATCCACAGTGATGTCCACAGAGTTGTGCACAGGTTCGAGGCAGTTACCCACAGGCCGGGGACAGTCGTCCACATGTCCTGTGGATAACCATCTTGGCCGATCGCCTCCCGGCCCCTTAGCGTGGACGCCTGCCCGCCGTGCCTTCCGGGCGACACCCGCCCCCCGACGTCGGATTTGTCCGGCCGGTGGCGTATGAAGGAAGCACCTGCCCACCACTCCTGGTTGACCGCTCCAACCGCACCGCTCGCTGATCGGGGAACTCGCGTGACCGGCCCCCAGTACGACGACCACGACGTGCCTCCGCCGCCGGAGGACGACTGGCAGCCGTCCGACGATGCCTTCCCCCCGGGGCCCTTCCCGGACGGGCCGGGCGACCGGCTGCCCGTCTCGCGCCGGGACGGCTCCGGCTCCGGCTCTGGCTCCGGCTCCGGCGGGTCCGGTGGCTCCGGCGGCGGCAAGGGCTCCTTCAACGGGAAGGGCGGCTCCTTCGGGGGCAAGGGCAAGCGGGACGGCGGCTCCGGTGCCGAGGAGGAACGCTCCGCCGCCGACAGCTTCGAGCGGGTGCCCCCGCAGGACATCCCGGCCGAGCAGTCCGTGCTCGGCGGCATGCTGCTGTCCAAGGACGCCATCGCGGACGTGGTCGAGGTCCTCAAGCCCATCGACTACTACCGCCCCGCCCATGAGCTGATCCACAGCGCGATCCTCGACCTCTACGCCCGCGGCGAGCCGGCCGACCCGATCACCGTCGCCAGCGAGCTGACCAAGCGCGGCGAGCTGGCCCGGGTCGGCGGCGCCTCCTACCTGCACACCCTGGTCAACTCCGTCCCGACGGCCGCCAACGCCGAGTACTACGCGGAGATCGTCCACGAGCGCGCCGTCCTGCGCCGCCTGGTCGAGGCCGGTACCCGCATCGCCGGCATGGGCTACGCCGCCGAGGGCGACGTCGACGAGATCGTCAACGCCGCCCAGGCCGAGATCTACGCCGTCACCGAACAGCGCACCAGCGAGGATTACGCCCCCCTCGCCGACATCATGGAAGGCGCCCTCGACGAGATCGAGGCCATCGGCTCCCGCCAGGGCCAGATGTCCGGCGTCCCCACCGGCTTCGCCGACCTCGACGCCCTCACCAACGGCCTCCACCCCGGCCAGATGATCGTCATCGCGGCACGACCGGCTATGGGTAAGTGCCTAAGTGGCAGTTCAGTCATTACTGAGGCTCTTTCCGGAGAGCGCGTCACTGTCGCAGACTTCGTGCACCGGGGGCAGGCCGGTGAGCACCTCGAGGTGCACACTCTCGACGATGAGTGGAAGTTGCGTGCTGTCCAGCCCTCGGACTTCATCGACAACGGCCGCCGGGCCGTGCTCACTCTGACCACCCAGCTCGGACGCTCCATCACCGCGACGCCGAACCATCCCTTCCGCACTCTGCGGGGCTGGGTGCCGCTGGAGGAGCTGCAGCGGGGCGACCGGATCGCCGTGGCCCGCGACCTCCAGGCGGGGGCGTCGGCCGAGCTGCCGAGCGCGCTGGTGGCTCTGACGGGCTATCTGCTCGGTGACGGCAGCCTGCTGGGGAAGACCCCGTCCCTCACCGCCTGCTCGGCCGCGATCCGCGCCGACGCCGACCGCTGGGCCCGGCAGCTGCTGCTGCGGCCGCACCACGGTGTCGGGCGGGCCTGTTCCGACCGGGACTGCGCGCAGGAGCAGCCGCACGACCACCCCTCCCGGGTGACGCTCTCGGCTGCTCTGGACGGCGGCAACCCGCTCACAGCGCGCCTGCGCGAGTGGGGCCTGATGGGCACGGGCAGTCACACCAAGTTCGTCCCCGTGCCGATCTTCCGGCTCCCCGAGCCGCAGATCGCCCTCTTCCTCTCCCGGCTCTACGCCACCGACGGCTGGGCCTCGGTCTCCAAGCCGGGCAACCAGCCGCAGATCGGCTACTGCTCGGTCAGCGAGCGGTTGGCCCGGGACGTGGCGCACCTGCTGCTGCGGCTGGGCATCGTGGCCGAGGTGGTGCGCCGCACGGTGGCGTACCAGGGTGAGCGGCGGCCGGCCTTCCAGGTGTTGATCCACGACATCGACCAGATCCGCACCTTCGCCGCGCGGGTCGGGATCTTCTCGAAGGAAGCGCAGCTGGCCGAGGTCCTGGAGAGCTTCGGTGAGCGGGTGGGCCGGCCGAACCTGGATCTGATCCCCGGCGAGGTCTGGGATCTGGTCCAGGCTGAGAAGGGCAGGCTGAGCTGGGCCGAGCTGAGCGCGCGAGCCGGGCGTCCGCGTAGCCACAACTGGCACGTCGGGCAGGCGGTGAGCCGGCACCGGCTGATGGAGCTGGCGAAGGCGCTGGACTCGCGGGCCCTGCTGGACCTGGCCTCCTCCGACGTCCAGTGGGACGCGGTCGAGTCCGTGGTCCCGGCGGGCGAGGAGCAGGTCTTCGACCTGACGGTGGACGGCACCCACAACTTCGTCGCCAACGACATCGTGGTGCACAACTCCACTCTCGCGTTGGACTTCTCCCGCGCCTGCTCGATCACGAACGGGCTGCCTTCGGTCATCTTCTCCCTTGAGATGGGGCGCAACGAGATCGCGATGCGCCTGCTCTCGGCGGAGGCGCGGGTGGCGCTGCACCACATGCGGTCGGGGCAGATGACGGACGACGACTGGACGCGAGTCGCCCGGCGGATGCCGGATGTGACGGCGGCTCCGCTGTACATCGACGACTCGCCGAACCTGTCGATGATGGAGATCCGGGCGAAGTGCCGGCGGCTGAAGCAGCGTGCGGACCTCAAGCTGGTGGTCATCGACTACCTCCAGCTGATGCAGTCCGGTGGCTCGCGCCGGGCCGAGAACCGTCAGCAGGAGGTCTCGGACATGTCCCGTAACCTCAAGCTGCTGGCGAAGGAGCTCGAGGTGCCGGTCATCGCGCTCTCCCAGCTGAACCGTGGCCCCGAGCAGCGCACCGACAAGAAGCCGATGGTCAGCGACCTGCGTGAGTCCGGCTCGATCGAGCAGGACGCGGACATGGTCATCCTGCTCCACCGTGAGGACGCCTACGAGAAGGAGTCCCCCCGCGCCGGCGAGGCGGACCTGATCGTCGCCAAGCACCGTAACGGCCCCACCGCCACCATCACCGTGGCCTTCCAGGGCCACTACTCCCGCTTCGTCGACATGACCCGGGAGTAGCGCCCCCGGTAAGGCTCAGTCGCTGGAGAGATGGGCCTGAACGTTGGAGAGGCGGGCCTGAAAACTGGTGGCGACGTCGCCGCCGGTGTTCAGAGCCGCCACGCCGTCCGGCCAGTCCTCGCCCCATGCCGGGCTGACGGGCCTGCCCTGCGGAGCGAGGTGCTCGGACTGGCCGTCGACCAGGACCCGAGCGACGGCACCGGCATGCGGCGCGGACGCCTGGACGGTGACGGCCGTGCCGAAGCCGGCGACGGCCAGGGCCGCGGCGGCGAGGCCGGTGGCGATGGCGAGCGTTCGAGTGTGACGGATCGGCATCTCTGTTCCCCCGTGAAGTCCCGCACCCGCCCGAGTCGGCGGCTGCGGGGACGACCCAATCACCACAGGGCCTCTGCAGCAAGGGCCAGGGCCCGGGTCTTGGCGAAACGGGTGGACGACGACCGGAGAATATCCGCTATGGGGACGGACATCAGTGGCTTGGTGGAGTGCCGGGCCTGGCGGTTGCACGAGGAGGGGGAGCCGGTCTGGCACGCGGCCGTCAACCTCTTCATGCTTTACCGGGGTAGGGACTACGACGCCTTCGGCTGCCTGTTCGGGGTCCGCAACTACGCCAACTTCCGGCCGCTGGCGGCGGGTCGGGGGAGGCCGGCGGACGCCTCGGATGCGGTGAGGGCGGAGCTGGACCGGCTGGCGCAGTGGCCGGAGTCGGTTTCCGGCACCAGCTGGATCACCTGGGCCGAGCTGAAGGCGGTCGACTGGACCGAGCTGACCGAGAAGGACGACAGCCGGATTCACGAGTACCGGCGGACGGCCGACGGGCTCGAGTACGTGGGCAAGTCCGCGTGGTCCCGGGAGTTCGCCGAGGTGTCCGGCATCGACCGGCGGGTTTCCGAGCAGGAGCCGACCTGGCCCGAGGGCAGCGAGTGGCGCAGCGGCGACAGGGTCTACCGGTCCACTCGGATCAGCCGTCGGGACGCCGTCGAGGAGAACGGCGAGTGGCAGCCGGTCTGGACGGTCATGGAGACGCTCGCCGCCTTGCACGGGGACGAGAACGTCCGGCTGGTGGTCTGGTTCGACAGCTGAGGAGGGCGGCCGGTGGGCCGAGGCGGTTCACTGCCACAGGTCCGCGCCGTCCCGGCCGCTCGGGTCGGTGGTCAGCAGGTCTTCGTGCAGGCCGTCGAGGGTGCGGCCGGTGGGGGAGCCGTCGTCGGTGGATTCCATGAGCAGCCAGCCGGTGTCGATCCCGGGAACGTCCGTGTCCGGGCCGGTGTCGAGGGTGTCCACCGTGGCGAAGACGGATTCGTAGGCGGCGGCCCGGGCGAGGAGCAGCAGGTCGTCCCGGTCCGCTCCTGCGGCCAGGAGGCGTCGGGCCGCCGGGATCTGTTCCAGGGCGCCCGGGGTGCCCCAACTGTCGATCGCGACGTCCCACAGGGAGCGGAGCAGCAGGAAGCGGGCGAGGTGCGGTTGGGCCTCGTCGATCGCTGAGGTCACCCAGGTGGGGGCGTCGGTGGCACCGAGGGCCTCGAAGCGGGTGCGGAGGGTCTCGGCTGCGGCCCGCTTCGAAGGGGTGAGCCCGGACAACCACGACTGCCATGCTGTTTCGGCGTCACTCATGGCCTGAGGATCTCGTACTGGGTGTCGTACGGGGGCGGCGGACTCGGCCGCATGCGTGAGAGATCCGTCGAGTCGGGGACCATCACTGCGCCGTCCGGGGTGATGGTGCTCGGCACGGCTGGGTGGATCGGCCACTGGCAGGAGCCGGGCCGGCCCCAGTCCGAGCGGGCGACGGATGCGGCTGCGTCGGACCGTACGGGTGGCCGTACCTGGTCTCGGTCGGCAAGCCCACCGATCCGCCCTACGGCTTCGGGTCGAGCCGGCCGGCCAGGACGCAGAACTCGTTGCCCTCCGGGTCGGCGAGGACGGCGCACCAGAACCGGGCGAGGGCGGCGGGATCGGCGCAGTCGATCGCGAGTTCGGTGAACTTGGCAGCCATGGCAGGGCCTCCGGCGAGAAGAGGGGGGCGGACGGGAGCACGCCTACCCTGGCGCGATGAAGAACATCACCGCGACAGCCACCGGGCAGACCCGGGGCCCGGAGTTGGAGCCGCTGCCGGGGCGGGTGGTCCAGCTGTTGGAGCGGGCGGCCGCACCGCTGCGGCTGGTGGCCCATCTGCGGGCCGTCCATGACGTGGCGTCACAGTTGACGGAGTGGGTGGCGGCGCAGTGTCCGGGGCTGGAGATGGACCGGGAGGCGGTGCTGTTCGGGGCGGCCACGCATGACATCGGCAAGGCGCTGCACCCCGCCGAGCTGTCCGGGCCGGGTTCTGAACACGAGGTGGCCGGGCGGGAGTTGCTGCTGGGGTACGGGGTGCCTGCGGAGCTGGCCCGGTTCGCCGAGGGGCATGCCCGGTGGGGAGGGACCGGGATCGAGGACCTGCTGGTGAGCCTGGCCGACAAGGTCTGGAAGGGCAAGCGGGTGCCGGAGCTGGAGGAGCTGGTGGTGGCCGAGCTGGTGCGGTGCAGCGGTCGGCCGGAGTGGGAGGAGTTCCTGAGGTTGGACGATCTGTTGGGGCGGATCGGGGAGGGGGCGGACGAGCGGTTGGCGTACCAGGGGGCTCACCCGGTGTAGTAGGTCTCGACGGGGGTGCGGGCGAGGTCGTAGAGGGCGGGGCCTTCGTGGGTGGGGGTGGGCCAGGTGCCGGAGGCGGGGTTGAGGGCGATGAGTTGTCCGGTGGAGAGGGCGTGCACGACGCGGCCCAGGCCCGAGCGCTGGAGGGCGCCCTCGCACATGGTGCAAGGCTGGCAGCTGGTGAACATGGTGGTACGGGCGGCCGTGGCGGGGTCGAGCTCGCGGGCGGCCCAGCGGGCGAGTTTGAGTTCGGGGTGGGCGGTGATGTCGTCGTCCCGGCGGACGGTGTTGTGGGCCTCGGCGAGGACGGTGCCGTCCGGGGCGGCGAGCAGCGAGCCGTAGGGGGCGTCGCCGAGGGTGACGGCGGTGGCGGCGATCTCGATGGCGCGGCGCAGGAGTGCTTCGTCGGCGGGGGTGATCACGGTGCTGCCTTCCAGTGGGTGGCGACGGCGGTGAGGTCGCGCCAGGCGGTGGCGGGGGTCAGGGTGGCGGCGGGGTCGCCGTGGTACGGGTCGAGGACGACGCTGTCGGCGCCGAGCCCGCGCAGCTCGCGCAGGTCGGTGAGGACTTGGCCGAGGGTGCCGACCCCGGCGGTCCGGTCGGGGTCGGTGACCGGGGTGGTGGTGAGCCGCAGGGCGATCCGGGGCGCGAGGCCGGGGAGCGGCTGCTCGGGGAGGGTGGCGCGCAGCCACGGGAGGGTGGGCCGCAGCGGGTGCCAGGCGTCGCCGTACGCGAGGGTGCGGCGCAGGCCGGCGGCGCTGTTGCCGCCGATCCAGAGCGGGATGTCGGTGCCTTCGGCCTGCCAGGTGCGGCGCAGGGTGGCCAGGGCCTGGTCGGTGCGGCGGCCCCGGTCGGCGAACGGGATGCCGAGGGCCTCGAACTCCTGGCGGGCCCAGCCGATGCCGGCGCCGAGCACCAGGCGGCCTTCGGTGAGCCGGTGCAGGGTGGTGGCGGTGCGGGCGGTCAGCAGCGGGTCGCGGTAGGGCAGGATCAGCACGGTGGTGCCGAAGCGCAGCCTGCTGGTGGCGCCGGCCAGCCAGGCGAGCGTGGTGAAGGGCTCGTAGAACGGCTCGGGGTAGCGCTCGGCCACGTCCGGGGTGATGACCAGGTGGTCGGACATCATGAGCAGGTCGTAGCCGAGGCCCTCCACCGTCCGGGCCCACTCGCGCAGGACGCCGGGGTCGGTGCCGGGCCCGAAGTTGGGGACGTTGACGCCTAGGTGCATGGCAGCGACGCTATCTTGGCGGTCACCTCGGATTGAACGGACTTCTCCTGGTAAACCGAGGTCTGCGCCATGGATCTGACGGTATGTTCGGCCGGTGACCGGGAATCTTGACGACGTGGACTGGGCCATCATCGGGCAGTTGCAGGGCGAGGCGCGGATCTCCCTCAGCGAGCTCGGGCGCCGGGTGAGCCTGAGTGCCTCGGCGACCACCGAGCGGGTGCGCCAGCTGGAGGCGCAGGGGGTGATCACCGGCTACCGGGCCGAGGTGGATCTGACCAGGGTGGGGTACCCGGTGCTCGCGGTGGTGCGCCTCAAGTACCCCGGCAGCCGCCACGAACCGCTGCACCGGCTGCTCGCCGAGCGCCGCGAGATCCTGGAGTGCCTGCGGACCACGGGCGACGACTGCTACACCCTCAAGGTCGCGGCGACTTCGATGGGCCATCTGGAGCGGCTGATCGACGAGCTCGCCGCCTTCGGGTCCACCACGACGAGCATCGTCTACCGCCAGACCCTCCCCTTCAGAGGCCCGGCCCGCCCGGACCGGGCGGGGGCGTGAGACGGCCTCGCAGTGAGGCCGTCTCACGCCCCCGGGCGGCTCAGCGCTTGCGGGCCAGGGTGACGCCGTCGCGGACCGGGAGCATGACCGAGTCGACGCGCTGGTCGGCGGCGATCCGGTCGTTGAGCTCGCGCATGGTCACGTACTGGGGCCGGTCGCAGGCGGGGTCGACGACGGCGCCGGCCTGGAGGACGTTGTCGAGCACGATCAGGCCGCCGGGGCGCAGCCGCCGGACCAGCTCCTCGAAGTAGAGCGGGTAGCTGACCTTGTCGGCGTCGATGAAGGCGATGTCGATGTTCTCCTCCAGCGGGAGGGCGCGCAGGGTCTCCAGGGCCGGGGCGATCCTCAGCTCGATCCGGTCGGCCACGCCCGCGCGCTCCCAGTACGGCTTGGCGCGCGAGGTCCACTCCTCGCTGACGTCGCAGGCAAGCAGGTGCCCGTCGGCGGGCAGGCCGCGCGCGATGCAGAGCGAGGAGTACCCGGTGAAGACGCCGACCTCGACGGCCCGGCGGGCGCCGACCAGCTGGGTCAGCATGGTGAGGAAGGCACCTTCGTCGTGCGAGATCTGCATCCCGGCGGCGCCGCCGGTGGCCTCCCTGGTCTCGGTGACCAGGTCCTGGAGGATCTCGTCCGGCGGCGTGCAGTGGGTGAGCAGGTAGTCGCCGACCAGCGGGTGGGTGATCTGCAGGTTCTCGCCGTCGACCGGCTCGGACCACTCGACGGTGAGCTTCGGGTCCGCGGCGGCCAGCCGCTCGGTCACGTCGCGGCGGACGGCCGCCAATGCCTCGGAGGTGAGCGCGGTGGCGATCAGGTCGAGGTACCTGCCGACCGGGTGGAGCACGCAGGTGCCCTCGGCGTACGTGAGGGTGGCGCGGCCGTCCCGGCCGACGACGGCCGCCACGCCGGGGCCGGCCTGGGCGGCGGCGCGGGCGTATTCGGCGGAGTTCGGGGTTTCTACCAGCGCGGTGGAGGCGGGCATGGTGGCTCCTTGGACGCGGTGGGGCGGCTTGATCAGAGAGTAGACGAACCGACGGGCCGGCAGGTGGCACAGTGGGGCGATGGACCATGTCTCCCACTTTCGCCGTGAGGTACGGGCGTTCGAGGCGGCGATCCGCCCGGCGCTGCTGGTCGAGCCGGTGCCGATGGTGCCTTCCTGCCCCGCCTGGTCGGCCGCCGACCTGACGGTGCACCTGGGTGGTGTGCACCGCTACGTGAGCCGGATCCTCGGCCGGCGCCTGACCACCGAGCCGGACCCGGCCGATCTGACGATCTACGGGCTCCCGGCGGACCTGACCGGCTGGCCGCTGCCGACGGCCGCGCCGAACCGGGGCGCACCGCCGCCGCTGCTCGCGGACTGGTTCGCCGAGGGCGCCGACGAGTTGGCCGCTCTGCTGGGGGCGGCCGACCCGGCGGAGCCGGTCTGGACCTGGGCGCCGGAGCAGTCGGCCGGCTTCTGGCTGCGGATCCAGACCATCGAGGCCGCCGTGCACCGCTGGGACGCCGAGGGGGTGTTCGGCACCCCGGCGCCGGTCGACGCCGAGCTGGCGGCGGACGCCGTGCCGCAGTTCTTCGAGGTGATGGCCCCGGCCCGCCGGGCCTGGCGCGGCTCGCCGCCGGGAGCCGGCGAGCGCTACCGCCTCCGGCGTACGGACGGGCCCGGGTGCTGGACGGTCTGTTTCGACGGCGCGCAGGTCAGCGTCGCTGCGCCGGAAGGCGGTGCCTGTGACCTCGAACTGGCCGGTACCGCATCGGACTTGATGCTCCACCTCTGGCGCCGCGGCCCGGCCGACCGGCTGGCCGCCACCGGCGACGAAGCCCTGCACGCCCGCCTCTTCGAGCTGGTCCCGCCGGAGTGAGAGGCAGCCGACGGATCGTCACCCCGGTCGTCGCGCTGGCGGTAGCCGCTACAGCGTGACCGTGGCGCGGAAGACGGTGGCGGCGGGGGCGCCGGTCAGGGTGGTGTCCCGGCCGTCGGCGGGCAGGAAGGCGGAGTCGCCCGGGCCGAGGGTCAGGGTGGTGCCGTCGGCGGCGGTGAGCAGCGCGCCGCCCTCGGTGCAGAGGAGGATCTGCGGGGCCGCGCCGGTCAGCCGGGCGGCCCCGTCGGCCAGCTGGTACCGGGACAGGCGGAACTCGTCGATCGGCACCGGGTACAGCTGCTCGCCGTCGGCGGCGGTGGCGGGGCGCAGCACCTCGGGGTGGCGCCCTTCGAAGATGACCACGCGCAGCAGCTCGGGCACGTCGATGTGCTTGGGGGTGAATCCGCCGCGCAGCACGTTGTCGGAGTTGGCCAGGATCTCGACGCCCAGGCCGCGCAGGTAGGCGTGCGGGATCCCGGCGCCCAGATAGAGCGCCTCGTTCGGCTTCAGGCGCACGTAGTTGAGCAGCAGGGCGGCCAACAGGCCGGTGTCGCCGGGGAATTCACGGGCGGCGAAGGCGTACCCGGAGAACTGCCCGTCCGGCTCGGCCGCTGCTGCCCGCTCGACCGCTTCGGCCACCTTGGCGATCGTGTCGGTGGCGGCCGGGCCGGTCATCGACAGCACGGTGGCGAGCGCCTCGCTGAGCGCCTCGGCCTCCGGCTTGGTACGCAACAGGTGGATCAGGTCGAGCAGTTCGGCGACCTCGAGCGATTCGAGCAGCTCGGCCGCCTCGGCCACCGGGCGGAACCCGCACAGGCCTTCGAACTCGGTGACGGCGCAGATGAGTTCGGGCTTGTGGTTGGCGTCGCGGTAGTTGCGGTTCGGCGCGTCGGCCGGGATGCCCCGGGCCTCCTCCGCGGCGTACCCGGCGCGGGCCTGGGCCAGGTCGGGGTGGGCCTGGATGGAGAGCGGCAGGCCGGCGGCGAGCACCTTGAGCAGGAAGGGCAGCTCCGGCCCGAACTTGGCGACGGCCGCCGCCCCGAGCTCCCGCTCCGGCGCCGCGGCGATCAGCTCGGCCAGCGACTGCGGCCCCGCGCCCCGGTCGACCCGCGAGGGCGCGCCCGGGTGGGCGCCCAGCCACATCTCCGCCTGCGGTTCACCGGTCGGCTCCTGGCCCAGCAGCTCGGGGATGTACGTGACCGAGCCCCAGGCGTAGGGGCGGACGGTGTTGGCGAGCTTGTCCATGGTCACGGGTCCTTCGAGGTATGGCTTCCGGAGTACGGGGGGTTACGGCGTGCGGTGCCCGGTGCCGACGGGCCTGCGGAGGGATCGACCCTAACCCAGCTTTCGTGACGGCAGGGTGACACCCGGGTGGCCGTGTGGAGCCGCCCGGGTGCACCGGCACCGCCTTCGGGGTCAGGCGCGGACGAGTCCGAGGACGGTGTCGCGCAGGTCCGCCATCACGGCCGGGTCCTTGGCCTCGACGTTCAGGCGCAGCAGGGGTT